>JAHECM010000262.1 GCA_024641725.1 Limnohabitans sp.
AAGTGGCCGAAGGGTCCTTGCGCGGGTCTGCGGTGTACAGGCCCTTCTGATCGGTCAGGATGACCAGCAAATCGGCCTCCACCAGATTGGCCACCAGGGCACCCAGGGTGTCGTTGTCACCAAACTTGATTTCGTCGTTGACCACCGTGTCGTTCTCATTGATCACGGGCAGCACGCGGTGCTGCAGCAAAGTGAGCAAGGTCGAACGCGCATTGAGGTAGCGCTCGCGGTCGGCCAGGTCGGCATGCGTGAGCAAGACTTGGGCACTGCCCATGCCGTTTTCACGCAGCTTGGTTTCGTACATCTGTGCCAGGCCCATCTGACCCACGGCGGCAGCGGCCTGCAGGGCGGGCACTTCGCTGGGGCGGGTGGTCCAGCCCAGGCGCTTCATGCCTTCGGCAATTGCGCCGCTGGAGACCATCACCACTTCCTTGCCTTGGGCGCTGAGCAGCGCCATCTGGCGGCACCATTCGCCAATGGCCGCTTCATCCAGACCACGGCCTTCGTTGGTCACCAGGCTGGAGCCCACTTTGACAACGATGCGGCGCGCATCGCGCAACAGGGTGGAGACGGCAGTTGTGGTCATGCTCAAGGAGGGTCGTTGGTTTGGCACAACCGATTGTCAACGGCTGAGGCCAAGGCCTTGTTAGTCGGAAGGCAGCGCCTTGAAACGGGGGTCTTCGGCATCGGGCTCTTGCGGCTTGTCCTGCTCCTTGAAGCGGGGATCGATGTCCACAGGGCCTTGCTCGATGATTTGCTGGGCACGGATGTGCTTGTAAATCTCTTTGATCAAGGGCTCGCAGCCTTCGCGGGTCAAGGCCGAGATCTCGAACACCGGACCTTTGTAACGCATGCGCTTGATGAAATCCTTGACGCGGGCTTCGCGCTCTTCAGCAGGCACCATGTCCAGCTTGTTGAGCACCAGCCAGCGCGGCTTGTTGTAGAGCTTGGCGTCGTATTTTTTCAGCTCGGCCACGATGGCCTTGGCCTGTTGCACCGGATCGACGTTCTCGTCAAACGGCGCGAAGTCGACCACATGCAGCAGCAAGCGGGTGCGTTGCAGGTGGCGCAAAAACAAATGACCCAGGCCCGCACCTTCGGAGGCGCCTTCGATCAGGCCCGGCACATCGGCCACCACAAAGCTCTGCTCGGGGCCCACGCGCACCACGCCCAGGTTGGGGTGCAAGGTGGTGAAGGGGTAATCGGCGATCTTGGGGCGCGCGTTGGACACCGCCGCGATAAAGGTCGACTTGCCCGCGTTGGGCATGCCCAACAGACCGACATCGGCCAGCACTTTCAATTCAAGCTTCAGTTCTTTCTTTTCACCGAGCCAGCCGGGCGTCTTTTGACGCGGGGCGCGGTTGATGGCGCTCTTGAAACGCATGTTGCCAAAGCCACCGTCACCGCCTTTGGCGATCATGATGGTCTCGCCCGGCACCAGCAATTCGTACAGCACTTCGCCGGTTTCGGCGTCGGTGATGATGGTGCCCACGGGCATTTTGAGGGTGATGTCGTCACCGGCCGCACCGAACATGTCAGAACCCATGCCGTGCTGACCGCGCTTGGCTTCGTGGCGGCGCGAGTAGCGGTAATCGACCAAGGTGTTGAGGTTCACGTCGGCATAGGCGAACACATGCCCGCCGCGACCGCCATCGCCCCCGTTGGGGCCACCGAATTCCTTGTACTTTTCATGGCGGAACGAGACGCAGCCGTTCCCGCCGTCACCTGCGGCGATGTCAATGTAGGCTTCGTCAACGAACTTCATGAGATTTCCAGTGTAGCTTGGGGTCCATCCTGCCAAAAACAAGATGGACCAGAATGCGAAAAGCCCCGGCTTGCGGGGCTCCTCTTCGCAATGGGCGAGACGGGCTTAAACAGCCGGGGTCACGTTCACCATGTGCTTGCTCAGTTCGCCTTTGGTCGAGAACGACACGTGGCCGTCCACCAAAGCAAACAGAGTGTGGTCCTTGCCGATGCCGACGTTGCTGCCCGCATGGAACTTGGTGCCACGTTGACGAACGATGATCGAGCCAGCGCTGATCAGTTCACCACCGAAAGCCTTGACACCCAGCATCTTTGGCTTGGAATCACGACCGTTGCGCGTAGAGCCGCCGCCTTTTTTCTGTGCCATGACCTATTCTCCTCAGGCAGAGATCGCGCCGATTTGCAGTTCGGTGAACTGCTGGCGGTGACCCTGACGTTTCTGATAGTGCTTGCGACGGCGCATCTTGAAGATGTGCACTTTGTCGTGCTTGCCATGCGCCAAAACTGTGGCTTTGACTGTGGCGCCGGACACCAGGGGCGTGCCGATCTTGAGTTCAGCGCCGGTACCGACGGCCAAAACTTGATCAATCACGATTTCCTGGCCAACGTCCGCAGCAATCTGTTCTACTTTAATTTTTTCGCCAGCGACAACACGATACTGTTTGCCACCGGTTTTTATGACCGCGTACATAAATGACCTCTTTTGAATGGAAGTTTCCAAGGGCTGATCCCCAAGGAACCTGCGATTTTAGCACGGCTTGACGTCCGATTGCAAATCACCCAATCACCCCGGACTGCCGCCTGCGTTGGGTGTCATGGGCTGTCCCTATAATCAGCGCCAGTTTCAATCCATTTTCCTGACCCGGGCGACTTGTCCGGGCCCTCGCCGGATTTCCCACTTGTCTGCCTCAGAAAACAGCACAGCAGCCGTCCTCGCCCTGGTCGCCCCCGACATGGCGCAGGTGGACCGCGTCATCGCCCAGCGCCTGGACTCGGGCGTGCCATTGGTCGGCGAGGTCGCCAAGTACATCATCTCGGCAGGCGGCAAGCGCTTGCGGCCCGTGTTGCTGCTGCTGACCTGTGGTGCACTGGGCTACACCGGCGCCCAGCGCCACAACCTGGCCGCCGTGGTCGAATTCATCCACACCGCCACCTTGCTGCACGACGATGTGGTGGACGAGTCCACCCTGCGCCGTGGCCGCCCCACCGCCAACGAAAGCTTTGGCAACCCGGCCAGCGTGCTGGTGGGTGACTTTTTGTACTCCCGCGCCTTCCAGATGATGGTGGACGCGGACAGCATGCGCGTGATGCAGACCCTGGCCGATGCCACCAATGTGATCGCCGAAGGCGAGGTCCTGCAGCTGATGAACATGCACGACGCTTCGCTGGACGAAGAAGGCTATTTGCGCGTCATCCGCTCCAAAACCGCCAAGCTGTTCGAGGCCAGCGCCCGGCTGGGCGCCATCCTGTCGGGCAGCCCCGCCGCCATCGAGACCGCTTGCGCCGACTACGGCCAGGCCCTGGGCACGGCCTTTCAGGTCATTGACGATGTGCTCGACTACGACGGCAATGCCGCCGAAATGGGCAAAAACCTGGGCGACGACCTGCGCGAGGGCAAAGCCACTTTGCCCCTGATTCTGGCCATGCAAAAAGGCACACCTGCCCAGAGCCAGACGGTGCGCGAAGCCATCGAAACCGGCAGCGTGGACCGCCTGAGCGAAATCGTGGCCATCGTGCGCGAAACAGGCGCCCTGGAAGCCACACGCCATGCGGCCGCAGCCGAGGCGCAACGCGCCATCGATGCCGCCATGCAACTGCCCGACAACGCGCACCGCCAGGCCATGGTGGTG
>JAHECM010000267.1 GCA_024641725.1 Limnohabitans sp.
GAGCCGTGCAGCCCGCCAATGGAGGACACCAGCACGATGGCCCCGTCCTTTTGGGCCTTCATGTCGGGGTAAACCAAGTTGCACAACCAAGCATTTGACAGCACGTTGTTGCGCATGACCTTGTCGAACACCTCGTCACTCATGCCCGTGGCCGGGCCGTAATATGGGTTGGTGGCGGCATTGCAAACCAAGATGTCGATTGGTCCCCAAGCTTGGCGGGTTTGGTCGATCAGGTTTTGCAGCTGCTCCTTGCTGGAGATGCTGGCCGCGATGGCCATGGCTTGGCCGCCTTCGGCCCGAATCTCTTGGACCACCGCCTCGCAAGCGTCTTGTTTGCGGCTGGAAACCACCACTTTGGCCCCGGCGCGGGCAAGGTTGATGGCGATGGATTTGCCAATCCCCCGGCTGGAGCCGGTGACGATGGCGACTTTGTCTTTCAGGTTGAACAGGGACATGCAGCGAACTCCTTGATGGCTTGGCGGCAGTGTGTAGGCTGCGCTTGGGCTTGTCTGTCTTGTGGGTGTCAGTTTTGGGTGTCAGTATTGAGGTGTGGGCTCGTGGTCCGAAGCGTGGGTGGTCGTTTTTGCTGGGTCCGTGGTGGGTTGAAAACTTGCAGGTGGTCCGATGGGGGTATGGCCTGTGACCTCGTACCGGGGTACCAAAAATCGGTCACAGGCCATACCCCCATCGGATGGCGAGCGCCCGAGAAGTAACGCTATCGACCACTGAGCTTGGGGTTGGCCCCGGGCCGCGCGCCGATTTCTGCTACCCCAGCATGAGGCGCGCGGCCCGGGGCAAAGCCCAAGCGGCGTTCGCTCTGCCAACGACCTGCGTGGCCAGGACCTGCAGCACACCTGGCCCCCCCCGCAAGCCGTGCAAAAATCCAGCAACAAACAAACCCAAAGGACAAAAGCGTGGAACAAGTCGATGCCGTGGTGATCGGGGCCGGGGTGGTCGGCCTGGCCGTGGGCCGGGCGCTGGCGCTGCAAGGCCGCGAGGTGGTGGTGCTCGAATCGGAAAACGCGATTGGCACCGGCACCAGCTCGCGCAACAGCGAGGTCATCCACGCAGGCATTTATTACCCGGCGGGCTCGCTCAAGGCGCGGCTGTGCGTGCAGGGCAAACACATGCTTTACGCCTACTGCGCCGAGCGCGGTGTGGCGCACCAGCGCGTGGGCAAACTGATTGTGGCCACTGGCCCTGAGCAAGTGGCTGCGTTGGACGGCATCGTCGCCAAAGCAGCGGCCAATGGCGTGCACGACCTGCACAAACTCAGTGCCCAAGAAGCCCGGGCGCTGGAGCCCGCGCTGGCCTGCGAAGCCGCCTTGCACTCCCCCAGTACCGGCATTGTGGACAGCCACGGCCTCATGCTGGCCTTGCAAGGGGACATGGAAAATGCCGGCGGCTTGCTGGCGCGGGTCTCGCCCGTGCGCCGCATCGGTTTGCGCGAGGGCACGGCCAGCCACCCCATTCGGGTGACCACCGAAGACGGCACCGAGCTCGCTTGCAAAGTGCTGGTCAACGCCGCAGGGCTGAACGCGGTGGCGCTGGCCAGGGGCATGGATGGCATCGAAAAAACGGCCTTGCCCCAAGCCCATTACGCCAAAGGCAACTACTTCACGCTGGCGGGCAAGGCGCCGTTTTTGCGGCTGATTTACCCCGTGCCCGAGGCGGCCGGGCTGGGCGTGCACCTCACCCTCGATCTGGGCGGGCAAGCCAAGTTTGGCCCCGATGTTCAGTGGGTCGATGACCCCGCCGACTTGCAAGTGGACCCGCGCCGAGGCGACGCCTTTTATGCCGAGGTGCGCAAATACTGGCCCGCTCTGGCCGATGGCGCTCTGCAAGCGGGCTATGCAGGCATGCGCCCCAAGATCAACGGTCCGAGCGAGGCGGCTGCCGATTTCATGGTGCAAGGTCCGGCCGAGCACAGTGTGCCGGGGCTGGTCAATCTGCTGGGCATCGAGTCGCCGGGCCTCACCAGTTCATTGGCGATTGCCGCCGAGGTCTGCACCCGCTTGGCCTGATCGCTTTTGGGGTGGCGCAGGCTGCAGGTGAACTTTTCTCATGGTCCGCATGCACCTGTTTGCGCCGTGTGCTGGGCGTGTCCAAGGCGCTCAACGACTGCCAGGGCTTGTCTGAGCAGAATGGCGACCTCTGCAGCCCAAGGACAGGGTTGGCAAACGCGCATCAACCAAGCCTTGCGGCGCTATCTGGCGGAGCATCCGGCGGAGCATCCCGCGCAGCCTTGAAGGCGGTTGTCCGCTGCATTCACCTCAGCGCTTCATCTGCTGCAAGGCACTTGCCACTTCGGTGACGAGCGCCGGGCCTTTGTAAATCAGCCCGGTGTAGATCTGCACCACGTCGGCTCCGGCTTCGATTTTGGCAATCGCGTCGTGCCCGCTCAGGATGCCGCCCACACCGATGATGGGGAAGTCCTTGCCCAAAGCGGCACGCAGCTGGCGGATCACGCGGTTGCTGCTTGCCAGAACAGGCGCACCCGACAGACCGCCCATTTCTTCGGCATGCGGCAAGCCGCTCACCGCGTCGCGCGCCAGTGTGGTGTTGGTGGCGATCACGCCGTCCATGCCGTGTTTTTGCAGAGTGGCCGCGATCACGCCCACTTGCGTCTCGTCCAGATCGGGGGCGATTTTCAGGAACATGGGCACACGGCGGCCGTGTTCTGCCGCCAACGCTTCGCGCCGCGCCACCAGGGCGCCCAACAGGCCGTCGAGCGCCTCGTCGCTTTGCAGGGCGCGCAGGTTCTTGGTGTTGGGGCTGGAGATGTTCACCGTCACGTAGTCGGCATGGGGGTAGACACCGGCCAGCGCGATCAAATAGTCGTCGGTGGCGTTTTCAATGGGCGTGGCGGCGTTTTTGCCGATGTTCAGGCCCAAGAGGCGGCCTTGCTGGCGAAACTTGGAGCGCTTGACGTTGGCAATGAAGGCGTCGAGCCCGTCGTTGTTGAAGCCCAGCCGGTTGATGAGTGCTTGCGCCTCGGGCAGGCGGAACATGCGGGGCTTGGGGTTGCCCGCTTGTGCTTTGGGGGTGACGGTGCCGACTTCGACAAAGCCAAAGCCCATCGCGCCCAGACCGTCAATGCAGCGGGCGTTTTTGTCCAACCCGGCCGCCAGGCCCACGCGGTTGGGGAACTCCAAACCCGCCAGCGTGATGGGTTGGGCCACAAAAGGTTGGCGGTAAACGCGGTCCAGCGGCGTGTTCTGGGTGCGCGCCAAGCCCTCGATGGTCAGTTCGTGGGCCTCTTCGGGGTCCATCTTGAACAAAAACGAGCGGGCCAGGGCGTAGGGGATCAGGGACATTGGATAATTCCGAGCTGTTGCAGAGCGATTGGCCTGCATTGTCTCAAACCTCACTGACCCTTATTTTCATGACCCAAGACGAACTCAAAGCCCTGGTGGGCCAAGCCGCCCTGCAATACGTTGTTCCCGGCGAGATCGTTGGCGTGGGCACCGGCTCCACGGCCAACTTTTTTCTTGACGCACTGGCCACCATGAAAGACCAGATCAAAGGCGCGGTGTCCAGCTCCGAAGCCTCCACGGTGCGCCTCAAAGCCTTGGGCATCCCGGTGTTCGACAGCAACGAG
>JAHECM010000150.1 GCA_024641725.1 Limnohabitans sp.
AACCCGCTGGACTGCGCCAGATAGGGCCGGATCGCGCTGTACTCGGGCGGGGTCATGGTGGCCAACACGTCCCAGGCGTGGACGAGTTGCTCCATGATTTTGGATACCCGGGCGAGTTTTTTGAAGGCGTCAGGCAGTTGGTCTTGCGCAATGCCCGATAGGGCCGCGTGCAGCTCGTGCAGCATCAGCTTCATCCACAGTTCGCTGGTTTGGTGCTGCACGATGAACAGCATCTCGTTGTGGTCGGGTGAGAGCGGGGTTTGCGCGTTCAAAATCCCGTCGAGTTGCAGGTAGTCGTTATAGCTCATGCGCCCGTCAAAGTCGAGCTGGGCTTTTTCATCGAGCACGATGCGCTCGCCTGCGGTGGCTGCGCTGTTCACTGCCGCTGTGTTTGGGCTCGGGGTGGCGTCTGGCGCTGTGGCGTGAAAGGGGCAAGTGCTCATGAAGGAACTTTCAGGTCACGGTGTTTTTGAGTGCAAAGCGGGCGTCTTGCCATTCGCCGCTGGCCATCACTTGGTGCAGCTGTTCGGCAGCGTTCCACACATCGGCGTAGCCGATGTACAGCGGGGTGAATCCAAACCGCAGGATGTCCAGATGTTGCCCACCATCGCCTGCGCGGAAGTCGCCGATCACGCCGCGCGCGATCAGCGCTTGCACGATGGCGTAGGCGCCCTCGGTGCGGGTCAGGCTCACTTGCGAGCCGCGCTGGGCTTCCTCTGCCGGAGTGGCGATGCCAAAACCGTGACCGTGCAAACGTGTGCGCACCAGCTGCATGAACAGGCCAGTGAGGGCCAATGACTTTTGGCGCAAGGCGGCCATGCCGCCCAGCGACTCTGAGGCCAAAAAGGCGTCCAAACCGCAGTCCAGCGCCGTGAGGCTCAAGATGGGTTGGGTGCCGCACTGGTAGCGGGTGATGCCGGGAGCCGGGCGGTAGTCGGGCGTGAACTCAAACGGCGTGGCGTGGCCCCACCAGCCGGCCAGCGGTTGCCAAAAACGGTCGGTGTGCTGCGGGTTCACCCACACAAAGGCGGGCGCACCGGGGCCGCCGTTGAGGTATTTGTAGCCACAGCCCACGGCGAAGTCGGCCTGTGCCGAGTGCAAGTCCACGGGGACCGCGCCTGCGCTGTGGGCCAGGTCCCATACGGTGAGCGTGCCTTGTGCATGGGCCTGCGCGGTGACGGCCTGCATGTCGTGCATGGCACCGGTGCGGTAGTTCACATGGGTGAGCATGAGAACGGCCACATCGCCTTGCAAGGCGGTGGTGATGTCCTCGGCTTCCACCAGCTTCAGGGTGTAGCCGCGTTCCTTGCACAAGGCCTCGGCAATGTAGAGGTCGGTGGGGAAATTGCTGCGTTCGCTGACGATGGTTTTTTTGTGCGGCTGGTCGACGGCCGCGATGTGCACAGCGGCCGCCAGCACCTTGTAGAGGTTGATGGACGTGCTGTCGGCGGCCACCACCTCCCCAGCTTGTGCGCCGATGACGCGGGCGATCTTGTCGCCCACACGCTGGGGCAGCGTGAACCAGCCCGCGCTGTTCCAGCTCTTGATCAGGTCTTGGCCCCACTCGTGGGTGACGGCGTTGGCTACGCGGGCGGAGGTCGCTTTGGGCAGCACGCCCAGCGAGTTGCCGTCCAGGTAAATCACGCCGGGGGGCACATCGAATTGATCGCGCAGAGGGCGCAGTGGGTCTTGCTGGTCCAGCAGTTCGCAGTCTTGCAAAGTGGGGGTGAGGTTCATCATGGCGGATTCGGCTTTCAGAGTTCGCGCAAGACCGCACGCACCGGGCTGGCGTCGGCGGTCATGAGTTTGAGGGGCAGGGCGATCAGTTCATAGTCGCCTTCGGGCACGTCATCGAGCCATAGGTTTTCCAGCACGCGCAGGCCGCGCTGGCGAATGGCTTGGTGGCTGGGCAAAGCTTTGCTGTCGGCCGGGTCGATGCTGGCACTGTCGGTGCCGATCAGCAACACGCCCAAGTCGGCCAGGTGCTGCACGCAGTCGGGGTCAAAGGCGGTGAGTTGGGTGTCGAAGTGTTGGCTCGGGAACTGGCGGTAGGTGCGCACCAGCAGCCGCTCGGGCACGTCGTTCAGGGCGTGCTGCAAGTGGGCGATGGTGATCAAGGGGCCCGCATCGATGGCGTGGATGACGCGGCAGCGGCCCAAAAAAGGCATCAGATCGAGTGCGCCCACCGCCGCGCCTTGCGGGTCGTAATGCAGCGGGGCATCGGCATGCGCGCCCACATGGGGCGAGAGGGTGATGGCGCACACGTTGACAGGGCAGGTTTCGGTCAGGGTGGCAGCCCATTGCTGGCTGTATGGCGTGTCGCCCGGAAAGACCGGGCTGTGCGCATCGACAGGCGGGGAGATGTCCCAGAGTTTTTTCATGGTGTGCGAAGGTAGCACCCCGCAAAAAACCGTGGTGTCGGTTATTTCCAACACCCATCAAAAAGACTTCAGGGGTTCAGCGCAGGCAGACCATGGCGGCGACGCGCTTGCTCGCAGGCTGGGCTGCCTTCTTCAAATTCGCGGCAGGGCGATGGCCGCCATTCGTAAATGCCACAAAGGGCTTTTTCACCGGTCTTGCCGTAAAGCGCCGCGCAGCGGGGTGGGCTGTGGTCGGTGCCGCGCATGCGGCAGCTGTGTTCGGTGATGGGTGCGGCCAAGCCTGCGGGCACCGATCCCCCGTGTTCTTCGTATTCGAAGACCGAAAAATCCACCCGAAAGCTGGCGCAGCAAGCGCCGCAGGCGGTGCAGGCGCTCATGTTCAGTGGTTCACGCGACCCAGCAGCAAGAATTCCATGAGTGCCTTTTGCACATGCATGCGGTTCTCGGCTTCGTCCCACACCACCGATTGCGGGCCATCGATGACTTCGGCGCTGACTTCTTCGCCCCGGTGGGCGGGCAGGCAGTGCATGAACAGGGCGTCGGGTTGGGCCACTTGCATCATCGCTTCGTCCACGCACCAGTTGGCAAAGGCCTTTTTGCGCGCTTCGTTTTCGGCTTCGTAACCCATGCTGGTCCACACATCGGTGGTGACCAGGTCGGCGCCTCGGCAGGCGTCTTGCGGGTTGTTGAAAATTTTGTAGCTGTCCGCGCTGCGCAAACCGGCCACCGCTTGGTCGACTTCATAGCCGCTGGGTGTGCTCAGGTGCACCGTAAAGCCCAGTAAATCGGCCGCCTGCAGCCAGGTGTTGGCCATGTTGTTGCCGTCACCCACCCAGGCCACCACCTTGCCGGTGATCGATCCGCGGTGCTCGATGAAAGTGAAGATGTCGGCCAGGATCTGGCAGGGGTGGAACTCGTTGGTCAGGCCGTTGATGACGGGCACGCGCGAGTGCGCAGCAAAGCGCTCGATCTTGTCCTGGCCGTAGGTGCGGATCATCACCAGATCGGTCATGCGGCTGATCACGCGGGCGCTGTCTTCGATGGGCTCGGCGCGGCCCAGTTGGCTGTCGCCCGTGGTCAGGTGCACCACCGAGCCGCCCAGCTGGTACATACCGGCCTCAAAGCTCACGCGCGTGCGGGTGCTGGCTTTTTCAAAAATCATGGCCAGCGTGCGATCGGCCAGCGGGTGGTATTTTTCGTAGGCCTTGAACTTGCGTTTGATTTCAGCTGCGCGTGCCAGCACATGTGCGTAGTCGTCGGCGCTCAGGTCGGTGAACTGCAGGTAATGGCGGACCGGGCTGGGCTGGGGCGTGTTCATGCTTGCTCTGCCAAGAAGGCCTGCATCAAAGGTAAGAGGATGTCCAAGACTTGTTCGGCCTCGGCGGTGGTCATGACCAGTGGCGGCAACAAACGCACCACGGTGTCGGCGGTCACGTTGATGATCAGGCCCGCCTCTGCAGCGCGCGTGAGCAGAACGCCGCAGGGGCGGTCGAACTCAATGCCGATCATCAGGCCCTGGCCGCGGATTTCCTTGATGCCTTTGTGGCCGCCCAATGCGGCAGTCAACTTGTCGTGGAAGTGGGCACCCAGGCGTGCTGCGTTACCCAGGAGGTTGTCTTTTTCCATGATGCGGATGGTCTCGACCCCCGCACGCATGGCCAGCGGGTTGCCACCAAAGGTGGTGCCGTGGTTGCCGGGCTGAAAGATGTTGGCGGCCTTGGGGCCGGCCACCACCGCGCCAATCGGTACGCCCGAGCCCAAACCTTTGGCCAGCGGCATCACGTCGGGCACGATGCCTGCCCACTGGTGGGCAAACCATTTGCCCGTGCGGCCGATGCCGCACTGCACTTCGTCGATCATCAAGAGCCAGTCTTGCTGGTCGCACAGGGCGCGCACCTCGCGCAGGTAGTCGGCGCGCATCGGGTTGACGCCGCCTTCGCCTTGGATGGTTTCAAAGAACACGGCCACCACATCGGGGTCGTTGACGGTGGCGTTTTTCAAGGCTTCGATGTCGTTGAGCGGCACGCGCACGAAACCTTCCAACATGGGGCCAAAGCCCTGCTGCAACTTGACGTTGGCGGTGGCGCTGAGCGTGGCAATGCTGCGGCCATGGAAAGCTTTTTCGTAGACCACGATTTTTGGGTGTGTGATGCCCTTGTCGTGGCCAAATTTGCGGGCCAATTTGATGGCCGCCTCGTTGGCTTCCAGACCCGAGTTGCAGAAAAACACGTTGGTCATGCCCGACAACTCGACCAACTTGGCGGCGAGTTTTTCGGCGTTGGGCACATGGAAATAGTTGCAGGTGTGGATGATCTTGCCGATCTGGTCCTGCAGTGCGGGCGCAAACTCGGGGTGGTTGTGGCCCAGCGTGTTCACGGCGATGCCCGCCAGCGCGTCAAGATACTCCTTGCCATTGACGTCCCAGACTCGGCAACCTTGACCATGGCTGAGTGCGATGGGCAGTCGGCCATAGGTGTTCATGGTGTGCGGGGAGGCGGCTTCAATGAAAGCAGGCATGCGTGAACTCCAAAAATAAAAATCGGCCCAACGAGGCGGGCCGCTGAAACCAGATTTTAGAGGCAGAAAAGCCCCGGCTTTGATTCTGGTGGTGTGCGCCCGCGGCCAGGCTGGGGATGTTGACGCC
The DNA here is from genome assembly GCA_024641725.1 of Limnohabitans sp. Classification (GTDB taxonomy): domain Bacteria; phylum Pseudomonadota; class Gammaproteobacteria; order Burkholderiales; family Burkholderiaceae_C; genus Limnohabitans_A. The sequence continues at coordinate 5,026 of JAHECM010000150.1, forward strand.
GTCGGGTTTCGGCGCGGTCCCGAAAACAAGCGCTGGCCGAAGTTGAGTCTTATATAAGATACAATTCTTGGCTTAACCAGAGGGCGGCGATCCCGAACTCTTGGATGTTCCTCCTCATCCTTCTATCCGATGGTCTCTCCTACCGCTCAAGCAGTCTTCATCCAGGGTATTACCCAAGATGGCAGAACTTTCCGCCCCAGCGACTGGGCGGAACGCTTGGCAGGTGTCATGAGCCAGTTCCGCCCGGGTGGGGTCAGCCCAGGCAGCCATCTGAGCTATTCGCCTTGGTGCATCCCCACGACCATGGGCAGCGTCAAATGCGTGGTGGTTCACCTGGACTTGCGTGACTACGATGTGATGGCCTGGGACTTTGTGATGAATTTCGCCAAAGACAACAATTTGCAGGTGGCCGAAGCCTGCCTCTTGCCCGATTTCCCGGCTTCCAAATAGACCGTGCACCAACCGCCTTCGGGCGGTTTTTTGTGGGTTGTGTCGGCCACGCCGCACACCGAATCGGCCACACTGAAAATAAAACCGCAAATGAAAAACTACAAATGAAAAAACCGCCCGAAGGCGGTTTTAGTTCGCTGACAGCGCACCCGTTTCAAACGGCGGCTGGGAGGCCCAGCCGGGCTGTTGATCTTTAAGAGCGGATCAGGCTGCAGCCAGGGCCAAGGCCTTGACTTTGGTGCTCAAGCGGCTCTTGTCGCGAGCGGCTTTGTTTTTGTGGAAGATGCCTTTGTCAGCAATGGTGTCCACAACGGCTTGCATTTTGGCAAACAGTTCAGTGGCTTTGGTTTTGTCGCCCGCTGCAACGGCTTTTTCGACGTTCTTCACAGCAGTGCGGTATTTGGAGCGCAGCGAGGAGTTCGCGGCGTTGATTTTGATGTCTTGGCGGACGCGTTTACGGCCGGATGCCAGACGGGGGTTCTTTTTCTTTGGCTTAGCGGATGCCATGGTAATTTCCTTTAAGGGTTTGAGGATGTTGTCGGCGAACCCAGCATTCTAGCAGAAGCCAAACCTGCGCGGACCGCCAAAGACCCAGCCACAGACCGGTTGCCGGTTCAGTTGTTGTGCAGCTGTGGGAGCCTCTGTTGGCGCCGCTGGGTGCAAGCTTCGCTACACTTGCCGCCTGTGAGCCTCCTTCGATCCGCCTCCATCGTTTCCATTTTCACGTTGGCCTCCCGCGTCACGGGATTGGCGCGTGAACTCCTGATGGCCTCCTTGTTTGGCGCCAGCGCGTGGACGGATGCTTTTAACGTGGCCTTTCGCATCCCCAATTTGTTTCGCCGCCTGTTTGCCGAGGGGGCCTTCAGTCAGGCCTTTGTCCCGGTGCTGGCGGCGACCCGCGCGGAGCACGGCGATGCTGCGACGCGCCAAGCCATTGACCATGTGGCGACCGCCTTGGCTTGGGTTTTGTTGCTCGTGTCCGTGCTGGGGGTGTTGGGCGCACCTTATTTGGTCTGGGCTTTGGCCAGTGGTTTTCAGCAAGAGGGCAAAGGCTTTGGCGCCGCTGTGCTGATGACGCGCTGGATGTTCCCCTACATCGCCTTCATGTCTTTGGTGGCGCTTTCGGCCGGCATTTTGAACACTTGGAAGCGTTTTGCCTTGCCAGCGGCCACACCGGTGCTGCTCAACGTGAGTGTGATCGCCGCGGCTTGGGCACTGGCACCGTGGCTGGAGCGGCAAGGGGTGCCGCCCATTTATGCCTTGCCTGTGGGCGTGATGTTGGGGGGCGCGTTGCAGTTGGCCGTGCAAATTCCAGCGCTGTCCAAATTGGGCTTGTTGCCTCGCGTGGGCTGGCGCCCTCTGGCCCTGCGGGCGGCTTGGGCCGACAGCGCCACACGCCGCATTTTGCGGCTCATGGGGCCAGCTTTGCTGGGGGTGGGCGTGGCGCAAATTTCCTTGCTCATCAACACCCAGATCGCCTCACACCAAGCCGCTGGCAGTGTCAGTTGGCTCAGCTATGCAGACCGCTTGATGGAGTTCCCGACCGCCATGCTGGGGGTGGCTTTGGGGGTGGTGCTCATGCCCCAACTGGCGGCGGCCAAGGCTTCGGGCGATCCGGATCGTTATTCGGCCATGCTCGACTGGGGCTTGCGTCTGGTGCTGTTGCTGGCCTTGCCCTGCGCGGCGGCCTTGCTGGTTTTTGCCCAGCCCTTGGTGACGGTGCTCTACCACTACGGCGCTTTCACAGACCGAGATGTGCAGCAAACCACCCTGTCCCTCACCGGCTATGGCGTGGGCTTGTTGGGCTTGGTGGCCATCAAGGTGCTGGCCCCTGGGTATTACGCCAGCCAAGACATCCGAACGCCCGTCAAGATCGCGGTGGTGGTGCTGGTGATCACGCAACTGCTGAACCTGTTGTTCGTGCCCTGGTTGGCCCATGCCGGCTTGGCTTTGTCCATTGGTCTGGGGGCCTTGGTGAATGCCTTGTGGCTGTTGCTCGGCTTGCTGCGCCGGGGCAGCTACATTGCGCAACCTGGCTGGCGCAAGTTTGCGCTGCAAGTGTTGCTGGCCACCGCAGCACTGACGGTGTTGCTCTGGGTCGCGGCCCATGGGCTGCCTTGGGTGGCGCTGCGCCAACAGGCGGGGCTGCGCATCGGTTGGATGGTGCTGGTGTTGCTGTCGTCAGCGCTGCTGTATTTCGGCTGCCTATGGGCGACGGGGCTTCGGCTCAAGGCCTTTCTCAAGCGTTGAGCGTGCGGTTGCCATGACGCTGCCCTTTGTGCCTGTGCCGTCGCCGCTTTCGTACTTTGCCAGTTTGGTGCAAAGCGACGACGAATTTCCTTTGCTGGAGGCGGCCGCCACGCTGGCCCACGACGATGATCCTGCGTTGGACGTGCAGCAGGTGCTGGACGATGTGGCCCGAATTTTGGCGCGCATACAAGCCTTGTTGCATCAGGAGTCCGATGCGCTGACCCGCTTGGCGATCTTGAACCAGGTGTTCTACAAAGACATGGGGTTTTCTCGCAACGCCAACGACTTTTATGCGCCCAGCAACAGCCATGTGCATGCGGTGATTCGGACGCGTCGGGGCATTCCAGTGTCTTTGGCCGTGATCTGGCTGGAGCTGGCCCAAGGGCTGGGCTTGCAGGCACAGGGCATCTCATTTCCAGGACATTTTTTGGTCAAAGTGGCGCTGAGTGAAGGCTTGATCGTGATGAATCCCTCCACCGGCGAGTCGCTGGGGGTGGACCAGTTGGCCGAGTTGCTGGCCCCGTACCGCGATGCTTCGGACGCCTTGTCCCCGGCGGACTTGGACGAAGGCGAAACCCCCTTGGGCTTGTATTTACAGGCCAGTCCGCCTCGGGATGTGCTGGCCCGCATGCTGCGCAACCTCAAAGAAATCCACCGCGCCCAGCAAGACTGGCCGCGCCTGTTGGCGGTGCTCGACAGGTTGGTGATTTTGTTGCCCGATGTCCCAAGCGAACGCCGTGACCGGGGCCTGGTGCATGCCGAGCTAGGGCAGGCGGGGCCAGCGTTGGCTGATTTGCAAGCCTACCTGGAGGCCGAGCCCTTGGCCCCTGAACAGACGGCGTTGCTGGCGCGCATGAAGGCACTTGCCAGCGACTGAACGCCGCTGGCCGGACGCCATCAGCGGACGACGACTTGCTCGCCGCTGCCTTGGGGGGCAATCACGCCAATGCGGTACACCTGCTCACCGGCGGCGCGCAAGGTGGCCGCGCAGCTGTCGGCTTCGGCGGCATCCACCACCACCACCATTCCGATGCCGTTGTTGAAGGTGCGGTTCATTTCTGTGTCGTCGATGCCAGCGGTGGCCTGCAGCCATGCAAACAATTCGGTCTGCGGCCAGCTGCCTTTTTGCAGGTGGGCGGCCAGGCCTTCAGGCAGCACGCGGGGGATGTTTTCGAGCAAGCCGCCGCCGGTGATGTGGGCCAGGGCTTTGATGCCGGAGGCATTTTCGGTGCTCGGGTGTTTGGCCAAGGCGGCCAGCACATTCAGCACGTACAGGCGGGTCGGCTCCATCAGGGCTTGTTTGAAAGGTTTGCCATCCAGTGTGGTCGGGGCTTGGTCGCCAGCGCGCTCGATGCACTTGCGCACCAAACTGAAACCGTTGGAATGCACACCGCTTGACGCCAGACCCAGCACCACGTCACCGGCCTTGACGTTCTGGCCTGTCAGGATTTTGGACTTTTCGACCGCACCGACGGCAAACCCGGCCAGGTCGTATTCGCCAGCGGGGTACATGCCGGGCATCTCGGCCGTTTCGCCGCCGATCAGGGCGCAGCCTGACAGCTCGCAGCCCTTGGCGATGCCACCCACCACCGCAGCGGCGGTGTCCACGTCCAGCTTGCCGCAGGCAAAGTAGTCGAGAAAGAACAGGGGCTCGGCGCCTTGCACCAGCACGTCGTTCACGCTCATAGCCACCAGGTCGATGCCCACGGTGTCGTGCATATTCCATTCAAACGCCAGCTTGAGCTTGGTGCCCACGCCGTCGGTGCCGCTCACCAGCACGGGTTCTTTGTAACGCTTGGGCACCTCAAACAGGGCGCCAAAACCACCGATGCCGGCCAGCACGCCTTCGCGCATGGTTTTCTTGGCCAAGGGTTTGATGCGTTCGACCAGCGCGTCGCCGGCAACGATGTCAACGCCGGCGTCTTTGTAGGAAAGGGGAGTTTGGCTCATGGGGGTGGCCCGTGCAGGGCATTCAATTAGGGACGAAGGGGCCCTGTAAACGGGGGGCAGACTAAAATCAGCCCTAATTTTAAGGGTTCACCCTGAACTTTCTTTTTCGCAACCTCTGTTTGAGTTGAATTTGCAAACCCCAAAGTCATTTTTCATGTCCCGATGGGTCTCTTGGCTCGGTGTGTCGGCGCTGTGCCTGGGGGTGTTGTGGCTGCTGGCCCCGGTGTTGGCACCGTTTGTGGTGGCCGCCGTGCTGGCCTATGTGCTGCACCCCTTGGTCTTGCGGCTTGAAGGCCTTGCCCCTTTGCCCCGCACCTTGGCTGTGGTTTTGGTCGAGTTGCTTGCCTTGTTGGCGCTGGCAGGCTTGTTTTTGCTGCTGGTGCCCGTGGTCTGGCGTGAATGGCCTCTGATCAAGCAGCAATTGCCCATGGTGTTGGACCGGCTGGGTGCCGCGCTTTCGCCGTGGTTGGCGCAGTGGGGCATCCCTTTGTCGCTGGACATGAGCGAGTTCAAAAGCGAGTTGTTGGCCTACCTCAGCGCCAACCGCGAAGATTGGTTCTCGCCCTTGCTGTCCTCGCTTAAATTGGGTGGCAGTCTGGCCTTGGCTGTGGCCGGTTATGCCGTTTTGGTGCCCGTAGCGCTGTTTTTCATGCTGAACGACTGGACGCGTTTGGTGCAGGCCAGCGTGCAGTGGGTGCCGCCGCGCTTGCGCGGGGCTTTTGACGGTTTCATGGGCGAATGCGACACCGTGCTGGGGGAATACCTGCGCGGGCAGTTGTTGGTCATGCTCTCCTTGGCCGTGTTTTATGCCGTGGGCCTGTCGCTGTTTGGCCTCGATCTGGCTTGGCCCATCGGTGTCTTCACCGGACTGGCGGTGTTCGTGCCTTACCTGGGATTCGGCGTGGGCTTGGTGCTGGCGCTGCTGGCGGGTTTGCTGCAATTTGCGCCCGGGCAAGCGGCCCTGATGGTGGCAGTGGTCTATGGCCTGGGCCAGATGGTGGAGAGTTTTGTGCTCACCCCTCGCCTGGTGGGTGAGCGCATTGGGCTGCACCCATTGGCCGTCATCTTGGCGTTGATGGCCTTTGGCCAGTTGCTGGGGTTTGTGGGGGTGCTGATCGCCTTGCCCGCCAGTGCGGTGCTGCTGGTGGCCTTGCGCAAACTGCGCCAGCAGTACCTGAACAGCCCTTTGTACAGCCAAGGTGGGCCTGACGCGCCATGAAACAAATGGCGCTCGACATTGGGCTGGCTTCTGCGCCCACGCTGTCCAACTTTTTTGCAGGTCCCAATGAATCGGTGCTTGATCACTTGAAGTTGTGGACTTCGGGGCGCACCCGTTCACCGGTTCCCAGCTATTTGTGGGGTGAAGCCGGGTCCGGCAAAACGCATTTGTTGCAGGCGGTGCATCTGGCTTTGACCGAGCAGGGTTTCGCTGTGGGGTGGCTGGATGCCCACACCATGGACCCGCCAGAATTTGAGGATGCCTGGGCGGTCGTGCTCATGGACGATGTGCACCTGTACAACGCAGAGCAGCAACATACCGCCTTCAACTGGTTTGTGAATGCAATCACTCCTCGCAGCGGCAGCCCTCGCTGGGTGCTGGCAGCAGGCGCCTTGCCGCCCGCCGACTTGAAACTGCGTGAGGACCTGCGCACCCGGCTGGGCTGGGGTCATGTGAATGGCCTGCAGGTGCTCGACGAGGCTGCCCGACGCGCAGTGTTGCGCCAGCAGGCCGATGCCCGGGGACTGTTTTTGAGCGACGACCTGATGTCCTACATGCTCAAGCGCTTCTCGCGTGACTTGGGCAGCTTGGTGCAGTTGCTCGATCAATTAGACCATTACGCCTTGCAAACGCAGCGCGCCCTGACCATTCCGCTTGTGCGCTCCATGCTGGAAAACGAATGAACCTTGCTCTGTTTGACCTCGATCACACCTTGCTGCCACTGGACTCTGACCACACTTGGGGCGAATTCACCACCGAGCTGGGGTGGACCGATCCTGAGAATTTTCGCGCGCGCAACGACGCGTTTTATGCCCATTACCAGGCAGGCACGCTGGACATCCACGACTATGTGCGCTTTGCCACCCGGGCTACGCGAGAGCGTGGGGCCGTTGAGGCGGCCACAGCCCACGCCCGCTACATGGACGAGGTGATTCGCCCGCGCATTCGGCCCGAGGCGCTGGCGCTGGTACGATCGCACCAGCACGCGGGCGACACGGTCATGATCGTGACGGCCACCAACGAGTTCGTGACCCGACCGATTGCTCAAGCTTTTGGGGTGAACGAGCTGATTGCAGTAGAGCTCGAACGCGACGACGGCGGCTGGATCACTGGGGAAATCTCAGGCACACCGTCTTTTCGCGAAGGCAAAGTCACCCGGGTCGAGCACTGGCTGACTGCGCGAGGTCTCGCCTGGGCGGATGTCCAGATGACTTTTTACTCCGACTCGATGAACGACCTGCCCTTGCTGGAAAAAGCCCAGCACCCGGTCGCCACCAACCCTGACAATCGATTGCGTCAATTGGCCACTGAACGTGGTTGGCGCATCCTGGACCTGTTTCAAGAATGATCAAAAAATTCATCACCAAGCTTCTGGGCAAGCCAGCCAGCACCCGCCCTGACTTTGGTCGCCGCACCGAAGTGCCTGCCAGCGTGCACAAGATCAACCCCGATCTGGTGGACGAGCGTGCCGTGCAAGTGGTGCGCACACTGCAAGACGCGGGTTTTGAGGCCTACATTGTGGGCGGTGCCGTGCGCGACTTGTTGCTTGGCCTGCGCCCCAAAGACTTTGACGTGGCCACCGACGCCACGCCTGAGCAGGTCAAGGGCCTGTTTCGCCGTGCCTTCATCATTGGCCGGCGTTTTCGCATCGTGCATGTGGTGCATGGCCGAGGCCGTGACCACGAGGTGATCGAGGTCTCCACGTTCCGTGCTCACCTGGACAATGCGGCGGCCGAGCAAGTCAAAGGCAATGAGCGCACCAGCAAGCGCCAGCTCGAAGGCATGCAGCACGCAGTGGATTCGAGTGGCCGTGTGCTGCGCGACAACGTGTGGGGTCCACAAGACGAGGACGCCACACGCCGCGACTTCACGGTCAACGCGATGTATTACGACCCGCAGACACAGATCGTGGTGGACTACCACGGCGGCATTCAAGATGCGAAAAAGCACACCCTGCGCATGATCGGTGACCCGCTGGCCCGCTACCGCGAAGACCCCGTGCGCATCATCCGTGCCGTGCGTTTTGCGGCCAAACTCAGCCCGCTGGGCTTCAAGCTCGAATCCAAGACGGCCAAACCGCTGGTGACGGCCGCCGCCTTGCTGGCGGACGTGCCGCAAAGCCGTTTGTTTGACGAAATGCTCAAACTGCTGCAAACCGGCCATGCCTTGGCCTCCATTGCGCAGCTCAAGGGCTTGGGGCTGGCCACAGGCATTTACCCCTTGCTGGACGTGGTGGTCGAGCGTGCGGAGAGCGAATTCGTCAAGGCGGCCTTGGCCGACACCGACCGCCGCGTGGGTGAAGGCAAGCCGGTGGCCCCCAGCTTTTTACTGGCCTGCGTCTTGTGGGCCGACGTGCGCGATGGCTGGGCGCAGCGCCTGGCGCGCAAGGCACACCCGTTCCCAGCCTTGCAAGACGCGATCGACGAGGTGTTTGACGCCCGCATCGGCGATGTGTCTGGGCGCGGCAAACTCGCCGCCGACATGCGCGAGATCTGGATGATGCAGCCGCGCTTTGAAAAACGCGTGGGCAGCACCCCGTTTGGCATGGTGGAGCAGCCGCGCTTCAGGGCCGGCTTCGACTTTTTGCGCTTGCGCGCCGATGTGCAAGAGGTAGACATCCGCCTGGCCGATTGGTGGCAGGAGTTCAGCCAAGCCGACGACGCTGCGCGCGAAGACCTGGTGCAGCAAGCCCGCGCCGAGCAAGCGCCCAAACCCCGTGTGCGCCGTGCGCCCAAGTCGGCCTCGGCGGAGCCCCGTCAGGCCGAGTCTGCCGATGGCTCCAGCCCCACCGGATCGGTTGACTCGGGTGGGGCAGCCGATGGTGACGCCTTTGGTGCAGACGATGCTCCCAAAAAACGCCGTCGCCGCCGCCGCAAGCCTGCCGGTGGTGATGCCGGTGCTGCGAGCGACGGCCTCAGCGAATAAACCCCATGCCACGCGAGCCCGTGACCGCTTTTGTGGCCCTGGGAGCCAATTTGGGTGACGCACAGCAAGCGGTGCGTGGGGCTTTTCACGCGCTGGCGCAGTTGCCCCAGACGCAACTCACTGGCCAATCATTTCTGTATCGCACGGCCCCCCACGAGGCCCAGGGGCCTGATTTCATCAACGCGGTGGCCCGCATCGAAACGCGCTTGACTGCCCCGCAATTGCTGGACGCCTTGCAAGCGTTGGAGTTGCAGGCCGGACGCGAGCGCCCCTATGTGAACGCTCCGCGCACCCTGGACTTGGATGTGTTGCTGTATGGCGACGCCCACATCGACAGCCGCAGGCTCACCGTGCCGCATCCGCGTCTGTGGGAGCGGGCTTTTGTGTTGCACCCTTTGGCCGATGTGGCCCGAGATCGCGTCACGGCCCAGGCGCTGGCCAAGGTGCATGGGCAGGTGATCGAGAGGCTGCCAGACTGACAGCGTGCGGCCCATGCGCATGCGCCTGGTCTTTGACTTGTTTTCCTGAATGCCGGTCCTGGCGGAGCAAGTTTGGGGCATGCCAATGGCATGGATGTGCGCAGCACAACGGTTGCGGAGATTTGCTGCAACACAGATTCCTTGAATCAATCCAGATCCTTTGGTGAGAACCGCTGACTGGGCGGTTAAACTCCCGCCAGTCATCAAATTGTCACAAATCCAGGTTTTTAGGAGTCCACCATGTTTTTCGGCAAGCTGCTGCCCAAAGAAGGCAATTTTTTCGAGTTGTTCAACCAACATGCTGAACGCATCGTGGACGCTGCACGGGCGTTTTCCAACTTGGTGGCCAACTACAGCGACACGCATCTGCGCGAAAAATACAACCGCGACGTGGACAACGCCGAACACGCCGCTGACCGCGTGACGCAGGAAGTCAACCGATTGATCCACACCACCTTCATCACTCCCATTGACCGCGAACAAATCCACGCGCTGATCAACTTGATGGACGATGTGGCCGATTTGATTCAAGACTCCGCAGAAACCATGGCGCTGTACGACGTGCGCCAGATGACCGAAGAGATCACCCGTTTGACCGATTTGTCGGTGCGCTGCTGCGAGCGCCTGCAAGACGCGGTCAAGCTCTTGCCACGCATTGGCGAGCCGGCTGTGGCCGAGTCGGCGCTCAAGACCTGCGAAGAAATCGACCGCCTCGAATCGGATGCCGACCGCGTGATGCGAAGCGCCATGAGCAAGCTCTTTCGTGACGAGCCCGATGTGCGCGAGATCATCAAGCTCAAAGCCATCTATGAGTTGCTGGAAACCATCACCGACAAGTGTGAAGACGTGGCCAACCAGATCGAGGGCATCGTCCTCGAAAACTCCTGATCAGCGCGCGGAGTTCTGACACATGGAAACCGTACAAACCGCTCTGTGGGTGGTGATGCTGCTGGTGGCACTGGCACTGGCTTTTGACTTCATGAACGGGTTTCATGATGCAGCCAACTCGATCGCCACGGTGGTCTCGACCGGCGTGCTCAAGCCCACCCAGGCGGTGTTGTTTGCCGCCTTTTTCAACGTCGTTGCCATCTTCATTTTTCACCTCAGCGTGGCCGCCACTGTGGGCAAGGGCATTGTCCAGCCCGGCATTGTGGACACGCACGTGGTGTTTGGTGCCTTGATGGGGGCGGTGACCTGGAACATCATCACCTGGTACTACGGCATCCCCAGCTCGTCCTCGCACGCGCTGATTGGCGGCATCGTGGGCGCAGTGATTGCCAAATCGGGCGCGGGTGCGTTGGTGTCTGCGGGCATTCTTAAAACGGTGCTGTTCATCTTTGTGTCGCCTTTACTGGGCTTCACACTCGGCTCTTTGATGATGGTGTTGGTCGCCAACATTTTTCGGCGCGCCCGTCCGTCCAAAGTGGACAAATGGTTTCGCCGTTTGCAATTGGTGTCTGCGGGGGCTTACAGCCTGGGGCACGGCGGCAATGACGCGCAAAAGACCATCGGCATCATTTGGATGCTGCTCATCGCCACCGGCTATGCCTCAGCGGCCGACACCTCTCCGCCCAGTTGGGTCATCGTGAGCTGTTACATGGCCATTGGCATGGGCACCATGTTCGGTGGTTGGCGCATTGTCAAAACCATGGGCCAGAAGATCACCAAACTCAAGCCCGTGGGCGGTTTTTGTGCTGAAACTGGTGGTGCGATGACCTTGTTCTTGGCGACCGCCATTGGGGTGCCTGTGTCCACCACCCACACCATCACCGGGGCGATTGTGGGGGTAGGTTCCACCCAACGCGCCAGCGCTGTTCGCTGGGGTGTGGCGGGCAACATCGTGTGGGCCTGGATCTTCACCATTCCGGCCAGCGCATTCGTGGCGGCGGTGGCTTATTGGGCCAGTTTGCAGATTTTCTGAAGCACGCTGCGCATCCGCCACCGGCCTTTGCAACAAGTGGCAAAGGCTTTTTTATTGGCTGATTTTCCGGGCTTCTTCGATTTGGTACTCGAAGTAGCGTTGAAAACTGAAGGCCAAACTGGCCATCAGCACCGCAGTGCAGACCAACAAAGCGGACGCTACGCCAAAGACGGTGAGCCAGCCGGTGTCACCGCCAGTTGCTGCAGGATCGCCACTGGGGTTGAAACGGGCATTCCATTTTTCGGGTGTCATCAGCCCATACACAATGGCGTTGAGCCCGCAGGCTGCGATGTTGAAACCTAAAAGTGGGATCAGCCACCAGCTCATGTGGTCGTCCAAGCCAAATTGTTGCACCCGCTCCACGCCATACAAGCCCAGGGCTGTAGGGATGGGCAGCAACCAGCCCATTGCATCACCCATGCCATTCAGATAAAAGCGGTGCAGACCCAAAGGTCCGCCTAAAAAGGTCAGCCAAGTGGCCAGAGTTTTGTTTTTCATGCCCTGATTATTGCGGATGCTGGGCTGTGCATGCCAATGCTGATTCTGTCTGGGCCGGTAGCGGCTATAATAGTAGGCTCTACAGTGTGTCACTGGCCGGGTGGCCAGTTGCGTGTCTCAAACGCTGGAAGAAATCGGGAGTCTTGGCTTTTGTTGCCAAGCGACCCAACCACCCAAGGATAAATCATGGTTGTTATTCGTCTGAACCGCGGCGGCTCTAAAGCACGTCCTTTCTTCAACATCGTCGTCGCCGACAAGCGCGTGCGCCGCGATGGCCGCTTCTTGGAGCGCATCGGTTTTTACAACCCCACAGCGCGTGGTGGCGAAGAAGGTCTGCGCATTGCACAAGACCGTCTGACCTACTGGAAGAGCGTTGGCGCACAGGCATCTCCCACCGTGGAACGCCTGATCCGTCAAGCTGGCAAAGCAGCAGCCTGATCGGCTGATGTCGAGCGTGCGGCCACTTTTGGAGACAGCGGCACTTCCCGCTGACGCCATCGAAGTCGGGCGCATCGCCGATGCCTGGGGCATCAAAGGCTGGTTCAAAGTCTTGCCCCACAGCGCCTCGCCCGAGGCGCTTTTTTCTTCCAAGCGCTGGTTTTTACTGCCGCCCGATCGGCCCATGAAACCCAGCCGCGTGGCCGGTGCTGCCGCCTCCAAAGAGGCTCAGACCTGGACAGAGCCTCTGGTGCTGCGCATCAAGGAGTCCAAAGACCATTCCGACACCGTGGTGGCCTGCGCCCACGACATCGATGACCGCACCGCTGCGGAGGGCCTGCGCGGCGCACGCATTTTTGTGCCCCGTTCGAGTTTCCCCAGTGCCGGCGAAGGCGAGTACTACTGGGTGGA
>JAHECM010000272.1 GCA_024641725.1 Limnohabitans sp.
CGATGCAAACACAGACAAACGCCCCCGAAACCAAACCCTCAGGGCCCTGGGTGTGGTGGCTCGCCTGGTGGAACCAGCAATCGCCCAATCGGCAAGACCGCTTTGCCAACCTGACGCCCATCGCGGCCGTGATCTTGTTTTTGGCGGCCATTGCCAGCGCTTTTTGGTATTTGCGTGCCGAAGAGGCTGACCGGGAGCAAGAGGCCGTCAAACGCGATGTGGAATATGCGCAGCAGCGCCTGCGCTTGCGTTTGATCGAGCGGCAAGAGCAAGTCATGCGCTTGGCCCGAGACATTTCCAACAAAGACATTCAGCCCGAACAATTCGCGGTTCGGGCCGAGGCCTTGGTCCAGCAATACCCCGAATACCACGCGCTCACCTGGATCGATGGCCAGCGCAAGATCGTGGCCAACCAAAGCATTTCCAGCTTGCTGCGCAACCAACGCTTTGCCCCTGGCGACAGGCTGCCTTTGGGCGAAACAGAAAACAGCTACAGCTTGGCGCGCGATTTGATGCAGCCCGTGTATGGCGAGATTGAAGCCAAAAACAACCAAGAACAAAACGTGGCGCTGCTGCAACTGCACACCCCCCTGAGCAACGACAAAGGAAAGTTCAACGGTGTTTTGTTGGCCGAGTACGCCATGGAAGGCCTGCTGCGCTACGGCGTGCCCACCGAGGTGTTGGCCAAATACGCTTTGTCATTGGTCAACAGCGAAGGTGACATGCTGGCCGGTCAAACCATCCCCAAGCGTGCGCACTTGATGTCGATCCTGCCAGGCATGAACACCGAGGACAACGATTACGAAGTCCCGGTGTCTCCTGTCGGCAATGGGCTGGTGCTCAAAGCGCAGACGTGGCGCACCTCTCAAGGCTTGGTGGGCAGCGGCCTGTTCTGGTTGGTCAGTGTGCTCAGCGTGATGACGGCCTGGATGCTGATCGCCAACTGGCGGCACACCCGCAGGCGCATGCAGGCCCAAAAAGCCCTGATCGCCGAAACCAATTTCCGCCGAGCCATGGAAAACTCCATGCTCACCGGCATGCGCGCCTTGGACCTGAATGGCCGCATCACTTATGTGAACCTGGCTTTTTGCGAGATGACCGGCTGGAGCGAGACCGAACTGGTGGGGGCCACGGCACCGTTTCCGTACTGGCCAGACCAAGACCACGACCTGCTCATGGCACGCTTGCAAGAAGAAATCAGCGGCCAGCACAACCCCTCGGGCTTTCAGGTGCGGGTCAAACGCAAGAACGGCAGTTTGTTTGACGCACGGCTGTATGTGTCGCCGCTGATCGACGCCCTGGGCAAGCACACCGGCTGGATGACGTCTATGACCGACATCACCGAGCCCACCCGAATCCGGGAACAACTGGCCAGCTCTTACGAGCGCTTCACCATCGTGCTCGAAGCACTGGATGCGGCTGTTTCTGTGGCGCCACTGGGCCGCAAAGAGCTGCTGTTTGCCAACAAGCTGTACCGACAGTGGTTTGGTCAGGACACCGTGGGCCACCTGCGCTTGGTGGAAGAAGCGGGCGCCCTGGTCGAAGCTGACGCTCCCCAAAACGATGTGGACGACCTGGTGGGCCTGCCCACCGAGTCGCTGACCGTGGCGGCGGCTGAGAACTCCGAAATCTTTGTCTCTGATTTGGGCAAATGGCTGGAGGTGCGCTCGCGCTACATCAACTGGGCCGACGGTCGTTTGGCCCAAATGGTGATTGCCACAGACATCACCCCCCGCCGCCAAGCCGAAGAACTGGCCGCTCAGCAGGCTGAACGCGCCCAGACCGCCAGCCGCCTGATCACCATGGGTGAGATGGCTTCGAGCGTGGCCCACGAGCTGAACCAGCCCCTGACCGCCATCAGCAACTACTGCACGGGCATGATCTCGCGCATCAAGAGCCAGCAAATCAAAGAAGAAGACATGCTCTGGGCGCTCGACAAAACAGCGCACCAAGCGCAGCGGGCCGGGCAGATCATCCAGCGCATCCGGTCCTTTGTGAAGCGCAGTGAGCCCAACCGCACACTGTCGGAAGTGACAGACATCGTGGGCGAAGCGCTGGAACTGGCCGAAATCGAGCTGCGCCGCCGAAATGTGCGCTTCTCGCACTATGTAGCGGCACGCTTGCCGCAGCTCATGGTGGACCCGATCCTGATCGAGCAGGTGCTGATCAACCTGATGAAGAACGCCGCCGAGTCGATTGACAACGCCGAGCGCCCCACGGGCCAGCGCCATGTGGAGCTGCAGGTGGTGCAGCGCCAAGTCGAAGACCAAGACGTGGTCGAGTTCTCCGTCACCGACACCGGCCAAGGCCTGCCGCCCGAGGTGATTGACCGGGTGTACGAGGCCTTTTTCTCCACCAAAGTCGAAGGCATGGGCATCGGCCTCAATTTGTGCCGCAGCATCATCGAATCGCACCAGGGCAGGATCGCCGCAGAGAACCTCTACAATTCGGGCGAAGTCTCGGGCTGCCGCTTTTCGTTTTGGCTGCCCGTGACCGGTCCATGGCCCCCAGTAAAACCCAGCGGAGTTGCTGAATGAGTTTGATCCCCAAAAAAGGCACGGTGTATGTCGTCGATGACGACGAAGCGGTGCGTGACTCCCTGCAGTGGCTGCTCGAAGGCAAGGACTACCGCGTGCGTTGCTATGACTCAGCCGAGTCCTTCATCAGCCGCTACGACCCCCGCGAGGTCGCCTGCCTGATCGCCGACATCCGCATGGGCGGCATGACCGGCTTGGAGCTGCAAGACCGACTGATCGAGCGCCGCTCGCCCTTGCCCATCGTGTTCATCACCGGCCACGGCGACGTGCCCATGGCGGTGAACACCATGAAAAAAGGCGCCACAGACTTCATCCAAAAGCCCTTCAAAGAAGACGACCTGCTGGGTTTGGTCGAGCGCATGCTGGACTTGGCCCGCGACGCCTTTGCCGAACACCAAAGCGCGGCCAGCCGCGACGCTTTGCTCTCCAAGCTGACGGGGCGCGAAGCCCAGGTGCTCGAACGCATCGTGGCCGGTCGCCTGAACAAACAGATCGCCGACGATCTGGGCATCAGCATCAAAACGGTGGAGGCACACCGCGCCAACATCATGGAAAAGCTCAACGCCAACACCGTGGCCGATCTGCTCAAGATTGCGCTCGGCCAAAACGCCCCCAAAAGCTGAGCCCAACCGCCTGGTCACAAACGCCCGCAGTTGCCGGGCGTTTTGCATTTTTCACTGACATTTTGAGTTTTGAACATGAGCGCACAACTGATCGACGGCAACCAACTCTCCCAGCAACTGCGCGCCCAGGTGGCCACCCGAGCCCAGGCCCTCAAGGCTAAGGGTGTCACCCCCGGCTTGGCCGTGGTGCTGGTGGGCGAGAACCCCGCCAGCCAGGTGTATGTGCGCAACAAGGTCAAAGCCTGCAGCGACAGCGGCTTGCACTCGGTGCTCGAAAAATACGAGGCCAGCATGACCGAGGCCGACTTGCTGGCCCGCGTGGAAGCGCTCAACAACGACCCCGCCATCCACGGCATCTTGGTGCAACTGCCCTTGCCCGCCCACATCGACGCGCAAAAGGTGATTGAAGCCATCAGCCCCGCCAAAGA
>JAHECM010000277.1 GCA_024641725.1 Limnohabitans sp.
CGCCACCCGCAGCGCGTGGCGGGCCTGGTGCTGGCCGCCAGCAGCCCTGGCTTTGGTCAAGGCAGTGGCGATTTTCAACAAGCCTTCATTGCGCAGCGGCTGGCGCCTCTGCAAGCAGGCCAGAGCATGGCCGATGTGGCCAAAACCTTGATCCCGTCCATGGTGGCACCCGGCTACCAAGGCCCGGGGCTGGCGCAAGCCAAAGCCTGCATGGGCTCCATCACGCCCACCGCCTACAAGGCGGCGCTCAGTGCCTTGGTCCAGTTCGAGCAGCGCGCAACCCTGCCCACCATCACCGTGCCCACGCTGTGCATCGCGGGCGAACACGACCGCACTGCCGCGCCTGGCGTGGTGCAGCGCATGGCCGAAAAAATCCCGAACGCCCAATACCTGTGCCTGCCCGGCGTGGGCCATTTGCTGACGTTCGAGCAACCCGACAGCTTTGCCAGTGCATTGCTGCCTTTTTTGCGGAGCATTCCATGACCGACAAGACCCTGCCCATTTGTGGCGACGACTACCCCTTGACCGAGAAGCAGCACACGCTGATGGCCTTGGCGCGCCAGCTGGGCCGCGACAAATTCGCCCCGCGTGCCGCACAGCTCGACCGCGACGCGCAGTTCCCGTTCGCCAATTACGACGACCTGCGTGACTCAGGTCTGCTGGCGCTGTGCGTGCCCGAAGCGCATGGCGGCCAAGGTGCCGACTACGCCACCTATGCCATGGTCTCCGCCGAGATCGGCCGCTACTGCGGCGCCACTGCGCTCACCTTCAACATGCACGTCTGCACCATGCTCTGGAGTGGCCTATTGTCTGAAGACCTGGAGATGACGCCCGAGCAACGCGCCACGCACCGCACCCACCAGGCCACGCACTTTGCCCGCGTGGTGAAAAAGGGCGCAATCTACGCGCAGCCGTTTTCTGAAGGCGGTGCAGCCGCTGCCGGGGCGCAACCTTTTGGCACTCTTGCCGTCAAGGTCGAGGGCGGCTGGAAGATCAATGGCAAAAAAATCTTCGCGTCCCTGTCGGACGCCGCCGACTACTTTGGCGTGTTGTGCACTGAAAAGAAACCCGATGCCGACCTCTCGCGCCGCGACACGCTGTACCTGGCCGTGCCTCGCACCGCGCCGGGTCTGACGGTCGAGGGCGATTGGGACCCGCTGGGCATGCGTGCCACGGTCTCGCGCAACCTGATCTTCAAAGACGTTTTTGTGCCTGATGATGCGGCGCTCATGCCGCAAGGCCTGTACTTCCAGGCCGCCAGCCGCTGGCCGCACATGTTCATGACGCTCTCGCCCACTTACATGGGCATCGCGCAAGCGGCGTACGACTTCACTGTGGCCTATTTGCGTGGCGAGATTGCGGGCACGGGCCCCGTCAAGCGCAGGCAGTTCGCCACCAAGCAGATTGCCGTGGCCGAGATGTTCATCAAGCTTGAGCAAACCCGCAACCTGTTTTTGCGCGCCATTGAAGACGCCAAGGTGGACCCGAGCAAGTCCAGCCGGTTGCGCGCTTATGCCGCGCAGTACACCATCATGGAAAACGCGCAAGACATCGCCCGCTTGGCCATCCGCACCTGCGGCGGCCAGTCCATGCTCAAAAGCCTGCCGCTGGAGCGCTTGTACCGCGATGCGCGTTGTGGCTCGCTCATGCTGCCCTGGACCGCCGAGCTGTGCCTGGACCGCCTTGGCCGCGAAGCCCTGTACGAACCCGGCGAAAAAGACGAGTGATGCCTGAGCAAGAAAGCAGCCCCATCGCGGCGCGCTTTGCGCAGCTGGCGCAGACCTGCGGCGCACAGCCCGCTGTGACCTTCCGGGGGGATGCGCCGCAGCTGAGCGGCACCCATTCCTGTGACTTTGCCCGGTTCTGGCGGCGCGTTGAGCGCGTGACCGCGCACCTGCAAGCCACTTGGGGGGTGCAGCCCGGCGAGCGCGTGGCCTGGCTGGGGTTCAACCACGAGCTGCAGTTGGTCACGCTGGTGGCCTGCGCACGGCTGGGCGCGATCTTTTTGCCGCTCAACTTTCGCCTCGCCGTGCCCGAGCTGCAACAGGTCTTGCACGACGCGCAGCCAGGCCTGTTGGTGCATGACCAGCCCCATGCCGACACCGCACGGGCCTTGCACGGCGTGCGCTTGCAGTGCGCCTTGCAAGACGCGTTGATTTCAACACCCTCACCACGCGGCTTGCCCAGGCCGCAAGTGCACGGCGACATGCCGCTGCTGCTGGTCTACACCTCGGGCACCACCGGGGTGCCCAAGGGGGCGGTGCACACCCAGGCGGCGCTGCTGGCCAATGCCCGCGCCAGCCAATGGGCGCACGGCTTTGTGACCGGCGACAAGGTGCTGTCCACCTTGCCCCTGTTCCATGTGGGCGGCCTGTGCATCCAGACTTTGCCCGCCTTGCTGGCGGGCGTGGAGGTGGTGCTGCACCCGCGCTTTGACCCCACGGCCTGGCTGGACGAGATGCACGCGAGTCGGCCCACCTTGTCGCTCTTGGTGCCTGCCACCATGCGCGCTTTGTTTGACCACCCGCGGTGGGTGGACACCTCACTGGCCAGTCTGCGCGGCGTGATGACTGGCTCGTCCACCGTGCCTGTGGCTTACCTTCAAACGCTGCATGCTCGGGGGCTGCCTGTGGGGCAGGTTTACGGCACCACCGAAACCGGACCGGTGTCCATCGTGCTGCGCTTGCCCGACGCCCTGTTGCGTGTGGGCGCTTCGGGCTGGCCGCAGCCCGAGGCAGAGGTCCAACTCCTGGGCGAGCAAGGTGCTGAGGTCGCCCTGGGTGAAACCGGAGAAATCTGCATCCGCGCCCCCAACCTGATGCGCGGCTATTGGCGAGGCTTGGACGATGTGGGGGCGGGTTTGCAAGACGGCTGGTTCCACTCGGGCGACTTGGGCCGACGCGACGAAGACGGCTGCATCACCATCGTGGGCCGCAGCAAAGACATGGTCATCTCGGGCGGTGAAAACATTTACCCCGCCGAGATCGAAAACCAGCTGGTCGTTCTGCCCGGCGTGGCCGAATGCGCCGTGTTGGGCCTGCCCGACGCCCGCTGGGGCGAGGTGCCGGTGGCGGTGCTGGTGCGCAGCGCCGACGCTGCAGGACAAACCCTCAGCGCCGAAGCCGTGTTGGCCTATTTGCAGCCACGCATTGCGCGCTTTAAATTGCCGCGCCGCGTGGTGTTTGTGGACGCCTTGCCCAAGAGTGCCTTGGGAAAAGTGCTCAAGCCGCAGCTTCAAATGATCCTGATAAACCCTTGAAATGGGGGCTTTGTGCGCCGGGCGAGACAGCGCCGTGCGCGCGCGGTGGCATCATGGACGGATCTGTCCTGAAGGAGACCTGTCATGAACAACACCCGGATCCGCCGCCACATTGTGGGTGGCTTGGCCGCCAGCGCTGTGCTGGCCCTCACCTCTGCGGCTTGGGCCCAAACGGCCTGGCCCACACGGCCAGTCAAGATCGTCGTGCCTTTTGCGCCCGGCGGCACCACCGACATCTTGGCCCGCGCCGTCGCCCCCGAATTGTCCAAAGCCTTTGGCCAGCAGTTTGTCGTCGAAAACAAGGCCG
>JAHECM010000282.1 GCA_024641725.1 Limnohabitans sp.
GCAAAGTCGCCTCGGGCGGCGAGCTCTCGCGCATCGCCTTGGCCATTGCTGTCACCACCAGCGAACTGGGCGAAGCAGGCACTTTGATTTTTGACGAGGTGGACTCTGGCGTGGGCGGTGCAGTGGCCGAAACCGTGGGCCGCCTCATGAAGCAACTCGGTCGCCATCGCCAAGTTCTGGCCGTGACCCACCTGCCCCAAGTGGCCGCCTGTGCCGACCAGCACCTGGTGGTGAGCAAACGCCAAGCGGACGGCCAGATCCGCAGCCAAGTCAGCGCCATCACGGGCGAAGAGCGCGTGAGCGAAATTGCCCGCATGTTGGGGGGCGAAAAACTCTCGGCCACCACCCTCGCCCACGCCCGCGAAATGCTGGGCCAAGACAGCCCCAAGCAAAACCCAAACACCAACCTTTCTGGCCGCAAGGCCGCACAGCGCTGACATGGACATCATCCTCATCACCGGCATGTCCGGCTCTGGCAAATCGGTCGCGTTGCACGCCCTCGAGGACGCGGGCTACTACTGTGTGGACAACTTGCCCCCCGAGCTGCTGATTTCATTCGTCCAGCTCGAAGAACAGCAAAAAGAAAACCGGCTGGCCATTGCCATCGACGTGCGCAGCGCCGCCTCGCTGCACCTAATGCCCGAGCAGCTCAATGCCCTGAGGGACATGGGCATGACCGTCAAGTCGATATTTTTAGACGCCACCTCAGACACCCTGCTGCGACGCTACTCCGAAACCCGGCGCAAACACCCTTTGTCGGGCGAGTCCAAGCCACAGAGCGAAAAAGTCCTGATCGAAACCATCCAGTTCGAGCGCGATTTGCTGTCCAACCTGCGCGAACGCGCTCATGTGATCGACACCAGTTTGCTGCGCTCAGCCCAACTGCAAACCTACGTCAAGAGCATGGTCAGTGCGCCCACGGCGCAGCTGACCTTGGTGTTCGAGTCCTTCGCTTTCAAACGCGGCATACCCACCGATGCCGACTTTGTGTTTGACGTGCGCATGTTGCCCAACCCACACTACGAAACCGAGCTCAAACCCCTGACCGGGCGCGACGCCCCCGTGCAGGCTTACCTGCGCCAGTCCGCCGAGGTGGAGCGCATGCAAAAGCACATCCAAGATTTTTTGCAGCAATGGATTCCGGTGATTGAAAAAGACCACCGCAGTTATGTGACCGTGGCGATCGGCTGCACCGGTGGGCAGCACCGCTCGGTTTTTTTGGTCGAAACGCTGGCCCAAGCCTTCCAAACCCGCTGGCTCACCCTCAAACGCCACCGCGAGCTGGACGCTCTCTGAGCACATCTCCTGCGTACAGCCAGGGCACGTCCATCACCCGCTCGCCCAACAGTCGCATGGACGCGTTGCGGCCCCATGCCACAGGGCCTTGGGCGTGGAAAATTTGCCCATTGCGGATGGCCCGGGCCTGTACCTGGGCATTGCGCGCCCAGCGTTGCGCTGCATAACGCTGCCAGCGCTCGGACACCTGGCCGGGTTCGCGCCAGCACTGTGCCAACACCTGCGCGTCTTCAATCGCCATGCCCGCACCCTGCGCCAAATACGGTCGCATCGGGTGCGCCGCATCGCCCAGCAAAGCCACGCGCCCCAGGGCCATTTGCCCCGCATGCGTCAAGGGCGGGCGGTCGTGCAAGGCCCACACACGCCAGCCTGCCAGCCATTCAGCCGCTTGCAGGCGCTCCCGCAAATCGGTGTGGACCGGGCCCAAGGCACGCCACAAGGCATGGGCTTGGGCGGCCTCGTCCCAGCTTTGTGCCTCGGGCGGTAAGTCGCCATGCACGATGGCCACCACATTCAGGCTGCGCCCAGCCTGCACCGGGTAGTGCACCACGTGCAGGTGCGGCCCCATCCACACGGTGATCTGCTGGCTGCGCAAATGGGCCGGAAAGGCGTCTTGCGCCACCAAGGCTCGGTAGGCCAAGTGACCCGAAAAGCGCGGAGCATCTGCCAAGCCCAGCGCGCTGCGCGTCTGGCTCCACAAGCCGTCAGCCCCCACCAGCGCAGATGCCTCCAGTGCCGTGGCCTCCAAGCGCTCGCCCAGCGCGGTGTGCAGCACCACACCGCGGCTGTGCATTTGCACTTCGCCAGCCGCTTGCCCCAAGTGCATGGTGACCCCGGCTTGTTGGGCAGCGCGCAACAGCAGGCCATGCAAGTCGGCCCGGTGGATGCAGGCGTAAGGCGCACCGTACAACTGCTGCGCCCGCTCGCCCAGCGGCAAAGTGCCCAGCACCTGCCCCGTGCGGGCGTCTCGGGCCTGCAAGCGGTCAGGAAAACTGGCCACTGCCGCCAACTCGCCCGCCAAGCCCCCTGACTGCAAGATGCGCGTGACATTGGGACCAATCTGCACGCCCGCCCCCACTTCGCTGAAGGCATCGGCCCGTTCGACCAGGCGCACCGATGCGCCCGCCTGGGCCAGCGCCCAACCCGCCGCCAAGCCGCCAATGCCGCCACCGGCCACCACAATGTCTGTCGCGCTCAAAGTCATGCCCAGATTGTGCCCGGGCAGCCACCCCGACAAAAATGCATTGATCCAGAAAAAAATTCAGCACTGGCCAGCGCGAGATGTCACCTTTGATTTGGCCTACACCGGACGGTTCGGCCTGACCCGTGCGGATTCAGTCCGGCACCACCGCCGTGACCTCGATCTCGACCAAAGCGCGGTCTTCTACCAAGTCGGCCACTTGCACCAGCGTCATGGCCGGGTAGTTTTTGCCAATGACTTCTTGATAGACCTTGCCCAGCTCGCGTCCCCGCGCCAGGTATTCCTTCTTGTCTTTAACGTACCAGGTCATGCGCGCCATGTGCTGCGGGCCTGCGCCGGCGCACGCCAGCGTGTCAACGATGTTTTGCAGGGCCTGGCGGCACTGGGCCACGAAGTCGTCGGTCTCGAACTGGGCCTGCCCATTCCAGCCGATCATGCCCGCCACAAACACCATGCGCCCACGCGCCTCAATGCCATTGGCATAGCCTTTGGCGGGGGCCCAGCCATCGGGTTGCAAAACTTTGAACATGAAATTTCCTCAAGGTGGATGGGGTCACTGGACTGAATTGTCGTCACTGCGAGCAAAGCGTGGCAGTCCAAGCGCGCCAGCACGCGCAGGTGCATGGATCGCCACGCTGCGCTCGCGATGACGGTGGATACTCTCGCGATGACGGAGTGGGCTCATGGGATTTGACGCAGCTTGAAGCGCTGCAGTTTGCCGGTTTCGGTGCGGGGCAAGACGTCCAGAAAGACCACTTTGCGCGGGTACTTGAACGGGGCGATGGTTTGCTTGACGTGCTCTTGCAAGGCTTTTTCCATGGCCGCATCGCCCTTGTGACCGGGTTTGAGTACGACGTAGGCCTGCACAATGCTGCCTCGGTCTTCGTCGGGCATGCCCACCACACCACATTCGGCCACAGCGGGGTGTTGCAGCAATGCGCCTTCCACCTCGGGTCCGGCGATGTTGTAGCCCGCCGAGATGATCATGTCGTCGTTGCGCGCTTGGTAGCTGAAGTAGCCATCGGCATCCATGACGAAGGTGTCGCCGGGCAGGTTCC
>JAHECM010000288.1 GCA_024641725.1 Limnohabitans sp.
GCGTGCAGGTTGCCCATGGTGGGCACAAAGGCGGGGCGCTCGGATGCGCTCAGGGCCTGTCGGAGTTCGTCGATGGAGCGGGCAATGATCATGGCTGAATGCAGGGGGAATTCACCAGGCGTGAAGCGCATTGCCTTGGAAGCTGCCGTCTTTGACGGCCGCTACGGGCGAGGCGGGGGGCAGGGTGCCGTAAGGCGTTGCGGTGGAAGTGTTCATGGCAAGAAGCTTGGCCTTTGGGTGGCCGATTTTGCCAACAGATCAGCAGTCTTTCAGTTGGGCGTGAAAGCCAACCGGACGTAGATAGGGGCAAAGGCTTCGGCCTGGGTGATCTCGATCAGGGTTTCTTTGGCCAATTCCAGCAAGGCGATGAAGGTCACCACCAGCACGGGTGTGCCTCGGCTGGGGTCAAACAGGTGCTCGAACTCCACAAACTTGCGCCCCTGCAAGGTGCGCAGCACGATGCTCATGTGCTCGCGCACGCTGAGCTCTTCGCGGCTGATTTTGTGGTGCTGCACCAGCTGCGCCCGCTTGAGGATGTCGCGCCAAGCCGCTTGCAGCTCGTCCATGCTGACGTCGGGAAAGCGCGGCTGCAAACTTTGCTCGATGTAGACCTGCGCCTTGAGGAAGTCGCGGCCGTTTTGCGGCAGCTCGCCCAGCTGCATGGAGGCCAACTTCATTTGCTCGTATTCGAGCAAGCGGCGCACCAGCTCGGCACGGGGGTCTTCGGCTTCTTCGCCCTCGGCCACTTTTTTGGGGGGCAGCAGCATGCGCGACTTGATCTCGATCAGCATCGCAGCCATCAGCAAATACTCGGCCGCCAGCTCCAGGTTGTGCTCGCGGATCTCATCCACGTAGCTCAGGTACTGGCGAGTCACCCCGGCCATCGGGATGTCGAGGATGTTGAAGTTTTGCTTGCGGATCAGGTACAGCAGCAAGTCGAGTGGGCCTTCAAACGCCTCCAAAAACACCTCCAGCGCATCCGGCGGGATGTAGAGGTCGCTGGGCATGGAGAACAGCGGCTCGCCGTACAGCCGGGCCAAAGCCACTTGGTCCACCACCTGGGGCATGGACGCGGGGGCGCTGTCCAGCGGCTGCAGCAGCTCGGCGGAGTCAGCAGAGGGGCTCATGGAAGGGGGTTCAGGCGGCGTTCAAACAAGCGCGGTGCACAGACTTGTGCAGACGAAAGCTCAGGCCAGTGTTTGGTAAACGTACGGTTTTTGGGCCACGCGGCCAGCCGAGAAGGCTTGCTGCGCGTCGCTGTCCACGGGCTTGTCCCACAACAGGGCGCGGCCCTCGCGTTGTTGGGCTTCCAGTTCAGGGCGCTGGGCTTTGATCTGGTCGATGAACTGGGTGGCGTCAGAGCGGTAATCGGGGCGGCGAAAGATGGACATGGTGGATGGCGGTTGGGCTCAAAAAGGCGGCACCGAGAGTTCGGTGCCGAATGGGGTGTGTGAATGGGGTCTATTTTAACGGGCGGGCACCAGGCTGATGGCGCGGGCCATGCCAGCGGCCAGGTCGGTTTCGAGTTTGCCTTCGAGGTGGCGCAACAGGCCGGTGCGCTGGGCAATGTCCATCGGTTGGTGCATCAGGCCGCAGACGATGAGCTGAACCTGTTTTTTGTTGCAAGTATGGATCAGGTTCATGAGGGCATCGGCCCCCGAGGAGTCGACATAAATGACGTTTTTCAGGTCGATCACCAGCACCGGGGTGTTGAGCCGGTCTTCGATTTCCTCGATCAGTTTGACCGCCCCAAAAAACAGCGCGCCATACAGTCGCCAGGCTTGCACGCTGCCTCCGTGCTCTGCCAAGCTGGGGTGGTCCAGGCGTGTGACTGCCTCGCGGCGGCTGAGGCTGGAGATGCGGTAAATGAAGGTCAAGCTGGCGGCGACCAAGCCCACTTCAACCGCGACCGTGAGGTCAAACACCACTGTGAGAAAAAACACCGCCAGCAGCGTCAAGCGGTAGGGCAGGCGGTATTGGCGCAGGTGCATGAACTCGCGCCACTCGCCCATGTTCCATGCCACAAACAACAAAATCGCGGCCAGTGCGGCCAGCGGCACAAAAGCCGCCAGCGGCGCAGCCACCAGCACGATGAACAGCAGCGTCAGCGCATGCACCATGCCCGCAATCGGGCTGCTGGCCCCGCTTTTGATGTTGGTGACCGTGCGGGCAATGGTGCCTGTGGCGGGCATGCCGCCAAAAAAAGGCGTCACAAAGTTGGCCACGCCTTGTGCCATCAGCTCTTGGTTGGGGTCGTGGCGGTCGCCGATCAGGCCGTCTGCAATGCGCGCGCAGAGCAAAGATTCGATGGCCCCCAGCAGCGTCAGCGTCAAGGTGGGCATGATCAAAAAGCGGGCACTGTCCCAGCTGAAGGCAGGCCACTGCAGGCTTGGCAAGTGCGCAGCAATGCCCCCAAACTTGCTGCCAATGGTCTCGACCGGCAGCGACAAACTGTGGCTGGCCAGCGTGGCAAACAAGAGCGCAATGATCGAGCCGGGCACCATGGCGATGCCTTTGTAGGGCGTGTTCTCAAGGCGGCGGCCCAGCCGCATCCAACCAATCAAGAGCGACAGCGAACCGAGCGCCACCAACAGCGCAGGCAGCTCGGCGGTGTGCAGGTGTTTGCCCAAGGTGTGGAGCATGCCAAAAAAGTCGGCCGGCATGCTGGGCACCTTGAGGCCCAAAAAGTCTTTGATTTGCGAGAGCATGATCAGCACCGCAATGCCGTTGGTGAACCCAATCACCACCGACACTGGAATGAAGCGCACCAGCGTGCCCAATCGGAACACGCCCATCAAGAACAGCAAGATGCCAGACATGGCGGTGGCCAAAATCAGATTGGCCAGGCCGTAGCGCTCCAAAATGCCGTAAACGATGACGATGAAGGCCCCTGCCGGGCCACCGATCTGCACCCGGCTTCCGCCCAGCGCCGAGATCAAGAACCCCGCAATGATGGCCGTGAACAGTCCCGATTCAGGCTTGAGGCCCGAGGCAATCGCAAACGCCATGGCCAGCGGCATTGCCACAATGCCCACCGTCATGCCCGCGCCCACGTCGCGCACCAGTTGCTGACGGTCGTAACCGGGCAGGGAGTCGAGCAGCTTGGGCCGGAACAGCTTGAGATCGAAGGTCATACCGCCCACTGTGCCTCACCGACCTAACGCGAGAATGACGGATTCAGCGGGGGGTCTGACCCCAATTCATTGAGGGCGATCAGTGGATGCGCATGCCCGGCTTGGCGCCTGGCCAGGGGTGCAGCACGTGGATGCCTGGCTCGGCCTGCTCGTCGGCGTGGCTAGCGGCCAACACCATGCCCTCAGACACGCCAAACTTCATCTTGCGAGGGGCCAGGTTGGCCACCATCACCGTCAGCTTGCCCACCAGGTCTTCGGGCTTGTACATGCTGGCGATGCCCGAAAACACGTTGCGGGTGCGGCCTTCGCCGACATCCAGCGTCAGGCGCAGCAGCTTGGTCGAGCCTTCCACGGCCTCGCAGTTGACGATCTGGGCGATGCGCAAATCGACTTTTGCAAAGTCGTCGATGCCGATGGT
>JAHECM010000290.1 GCA_024641725.1 Limnohabitans sp.
GCAGGAGAAACCGCATGAACAAGACATCCAAAATCATCTTGGCCAGTGTGACCAGCGCCTTGCTGGCCGTGGGTTGTGCCAGCGGCCCCTCTGTGGCCGAGCTCAATGCGCTGACCGACCAGGTCGTCAAAGCCTCGTTTCGCGACGAAGGCATTGCCAAAGTCGAACGCGTGACGCAAACCGACGCCACCAACCGCGCCTGCAGCCAAGCCGATGCGACTGGCCAGCCTTTGGACGAAAAAACCGCCAAAGCGCTGGAAGAAGCCAACTTCAAGACCATCCAATGGCCCTCGGACGGCCAATTCCTCGGTGACTGGAAGCAAGGCGAAGTGATCGCCCAAAATGGCCGTGGCCTGACCTTCACCGACGATGCCAAAACCGTCAACGGCGGCAATTGCTACAACTGCCACCAGATCGACAAGAAAGAAATTTCCTTCGGCACGATTGGCCCAAGCCTCTACAACTACGGCAAGTTGCGTGGCGTGGCCGATCCGGCCAGCGCCGATGCCAAGCCCATCGTGGAATACACCTGGGGCAAGATCTGGAACGCCAAGGCCTACAACGCCTGCTCCAACATGCCGCGCGCGGGCCACATGGGCATCTTGAACGAAGCCCAAGTTCGACACATCATGGCCTTGCTGCTCGACCCCAAGTCGCCCGTCAACCAGTGACCCTTTTCTGAGCCCGGCTGTGCCGGGCTTTTTTGGCCACTTAATATAAGCAAAGACAAATATGAACCTCAGCAAACGCGAATTCATCCAAGTGATGGGCGCTGGCACCATGGCCGGCATGAGCATGGGCCGCTTCTCGCAGGCCAGTGCTGCCACGGCCGCCAATGGCCTCTACGACATTCCCAAATTCGGCAATGTGTCCTTTTTGCACATGACCGATTGCCACGCGCAGCTCAAACCCATTTATTTCCGCGAGCCCAGCATCAACATGGGCTTGGGCAGCATGCAGGGCAACTTGCCGCACTTGGTGGGTGAGTATTTGCTGCAAGTGGCCAAGATCCGCCCCGGCACGGCCGAAGCCCATGCCTTGAC
Organism: Limnohabitans sp.; assembly: GCA_024641725.1. Classification (GTDB taxonomy): domain Bacteria; phylum Pseudomonadota; class Gammaproteobacteria; order Burkholderiales; family Burkholderiaceae_C; genus Limnohabitans_A. The sequence continues at coordinate 1,044 of JAHECM010000290.1, forward strand.
CTACCTCGACTACGAAAAAGCGGCCAAGCGCTATGGCAAGGTGGGCGGTTTTGCGCACTTGGCCACCTTGGTCAAACGCATGAAAGCCAGCCGCCCCGGCGCGCTGCTGCTGGACGGTGGTGACACCTGGCAGGGCTCCGGCACCAGCTTGTGGACCAACGGCCAAGACATGGTGGACGCCTGCAAGCTGCTGGGCGTGGACGTCATGACCGGCCACTGGGAGTTCACCCTGGGCATGGAGCGCGTGAAAGAGATCGTCGAGAAGGACTTTGCAGGCAAAGTGGACTTTGTCGCGCAAAACATCAAGACCAACGACTTTGGCGATCCGGTGTTCAAGCCCTATGTGATCCGCGAAATCAACGGTGTGCCTTGCGCCATCATCGGCCAGGCGTTTCCGTACACCCCAATTGCCAACCCGCGCTACATGGTGGCCGACTGGGCCTTTGGCATCCAAGACGAGAACATGCAGCTCATGGTGGACGAGGCCCGTGGCAAAGGCGCGCAAGTGGTGGTTGTCATCAGCCACAACGGCATGGACGTGGACTTGAAAATGGCCAGCCGCGTCAGCGGCATCGACGCCATCATGGGCGGTCACACCCACGACGGCATGCCTGTGGCCACGCTGGTGTCCAACAAAGGCGGCAAAACCATCGTCACCAACGCGGGCTCGAACGGCAAGTTCTTGGGCGTGCTGGACTTCCAGGTCAAGGATAAAAAAGTCTTGGACTTCCGCTACAAGCTGCTGCCGGTTTTCTCCAACATGCTGCCGGCCGACCCCGAAATGGATGCGCTGATCACCAAAATCCGTGCGCCCTACGAGGGCAAACTGTCTGAAAAACTGGGCATCTCCGAAGGCCTGCTCTACCGCCGTGGCAACTTCAACGGCACGGGCGACCAACTGCTGGTGGACGCTTTGCTGGATGTGCAAGGTGCCCAGATCGCTTTCTCGCCAGGTTTCCGTTGGGGCACCACGCTCTTGCCGGGCCAAGCCATCACGCGTGAATGGCTGCTGGACATGACCGCCACCACCTACTCCTATGCCACCGTCACCGACATGAGCGGCGAGACCATCAAGACCGTGCTCGAAGACGTGGCCGACAACCTGTTCAACCCCGACCCCTATTACCAGCAAGGCGGCGACATGGTGCGCGTGGGCGGCCTGAGCTACAGCTGCAACCCCACCGCCTCCATGGGCCAGCGCATTGGCGACTTGCGCCTGAACGGCCAGCTGATCGACGCGAACAAAAAATACAAAGTGGCCGGATGGGCCCCGGTGGCCGAAGAAGCCCGCACGGCGGGCAACAAGCAGGTCTGGGAAGTGGTGGAGCAGTGGCTCAAAACCCAACCGGGCGGGCGCGTCAAGCCGCGCAAGCTCAATGCCCCCAAAGTCACTGGTGGCTTGCCCAACAAGGGCTACGTGGCATGATCTGAGGCCACCTTCAGGACGTGCCCATGACCCCCCAAATCCAGGCCAGCGTGCTGGCCCTGATCTTGCAAATTTCATTGCAAACGCCTGGGCTGGCTCTGGCCCAAGAGTCCCGCCTAGCCAGCCAGGCCTTGCATTGCTCGGCGGTCATGAGCGTTGTGCAAGACGTGGCCAGCGACGACCCCACCTTGCACGCACGGTTGGGGCAGGCGGTGCGCGTCTTTTCAGAAGTCCACGCCCAAGAGATGGGCGCATCGCCTGACACGGCCATGCACCAGTTGCAGCCCCGGCGCGAGGCCTTGCGCCAAAGCTTCAGGGGCCAGTGGGCTGAGCGGGCCGCGTATTTTCGGGAAGACACCGTGGTGTGCGGCGCGTGGGCCGAGGGCTTTTTGGCGCAAGGCGAGCGCTACTCGCATGTGCCGGTCTACCCCAAAGTGGTCGCCGCCGATGTGCGCGCCAAATACCAGGCGCTGGCCCAAACCGCCCTGGACCGCTGGAACCGTTGAGTCAGGGCGGTCATATGAACGAAATCACCTCGCGCTTTTTGCCGCCCGACGACGCCCAGCGCCGCGGTTTGCACAACGAAGTCCACGCCCGCCCTCCGGCCCGTGTGCGTTTGCCCGCCTTGATCGTGTACGTGGCGGTGCTCAACCACAGCGTCACGCGAGAGCAAGAGCTGGCCCATTTGCGGCGCTTGCCCGGCCATGCCGATTTGACGGCGGAGCGTTTGCAAGGCAACTTTTTGCGTTTGCGCTGCGACCATTTCACCGTGAAGTGGGAGCGGCACACCGAGTTCACCCGCTACTCGATCGTGCAAGCCCTGCCCGCCCAGGCCGCCTGGGGTGCGCCGCTGCCCGACTTGGCCCCGCAGGTGGCCACCGGCACCGACTGGCTGCGTGACATCCCGGGCCAGACGGTGGCCGCCATCCAACTGGCCATGCTCGCGCACAGCCTGCAAGACGCCGATTGGCTGCCCAAAGCCCAGGCCTGGTTGGGCGAGGGCACCTTGATCGGCTCGCGCATGGGCAACACCGCGGACGGGCAGTCGCACTCGTGGCTGCTCACGCATTTTCGGAT
>JAHECM010000292.1 GCA_024641725.1 Limnohabitans sp.
GCCACGCTCTTCCATTGCGCGGTGTCGGCCTGCATGAAGCTGGTCATGCCCTGCGCGTTCACCCAGGTGGGCTCGGCGCCCGCTTTTTGAATGGCGGCTTTCACATCGGGCTGCTGTGCCACGCGCTCTAGCGCCTGTTCGATTTTTTGTTGCACCGGCGCAGGCAAGCCAGCGGGCGCTGCCAGGCCAAACCAGGCAAAGACCTGGTAACCCTTGAGGCCCGCCTCTTCCATGGTTGGCACGCCCGGCAAAGCACTGCTGCGCTGTGGGGTGGTCACGGCCAGGGCCTTGAGTTTGCCGCCGTTGATCAGACCCAGGGCCGAAGGCAGGTTGTCAAACATCAGGCTGACCTCGTCGGCCATCACCGCCGTCAGACCCGCAGCGGCGCCCCGGTAAGGGATGTGCGTCACAAACAAACCGGCCTGGCTTTTGTAGAGCTCTGCACTCAAGTGCAGCGATGTGCCTTGTCCGTTGGATGCGTAATTGAGTTGCCCGGGACGGGCTTTGATGCGTGCGTTCAGATCGGCCACGCTCTGAATGCCCGAGGCCGGGTTGACCACCAGCACATTGGGCACGCGGCCCAGCAAGCCCAGCGGCACGATGTTTTCAGGCTTGTAGGGCAGCTTGCTGTACAGCGCAGGGTTGATCGTCAGGGGCGGCGAGGCCATCAGCAAGGTGTAGCCATCGGGCGTGGCACGGGCAGCCTCAGCCGCACCCAGGTTGCCACCCGCACCGGGCTTGTTGTCGATCACGATGGCTTGCCCCAGCTCTTGCCCCAGCTTGGGCGCCACCAGGCGCGCCATGTTGTCGATCAGGCCGCCGGGCGGAAAAGGCACCACCAGCTTGATGGGACGGGCAGGCCAGGCCTGTGCCATGGCCGTGGGGTGCATGAGCGGCAGAGCGGCCATGGCCGCAGCACAGAGCCAAAGTCGGCGTTGCATGGGGTCTCCTGATGGAATTGATCAGGTCATCATACAAATTCTGACCAGAGTTGACCATAGGGAGAACGCTCAGAGGGTGTCGCCGTTGACGGGTCACCGTTGCTTGTGCACCGCAGAAATCACCCGTCCAATGGCCTCGAATTCCGCCATGTGCGCGGATGTGCTGCGGGTGACCAGGGCAATGACCCGCTCTGGTGCGGGCGGTGCCAGCGGCCGTGATTTCAGGGCCAAGTTGTTGAGCAGACCGCTGTGGATGGCCATCTCGGGCAGCAAGGCCACCCCCATGCCCGATGCAACCATTTGCACCAGCGTCAGCAAACTGGTCGCTTCCATACCGTCCACATTGGCCACTTCTGTGGCGCTGCAGGCTTGCAGGGCATGGTCGCGCAGGCAGTGGCCTTCTTCGAGCAGCAGCAGACGCTCGGTCCAGTTGCTGCTCAGTTGGATGGCTTTGCCGGTGATGGCCGGGTCTTTTTCGCGTCCGACCAGCCAGAACTTGTCTTTGAAAAGAGGCAGCACGCGCAGCTCGCCTGTGTCGTAGGGGAGCGCGATCAGGGCGAAGTCCAGCTGCCGGTTGCGCAAGCGCTCCAGCAGATGCGCCGTCAGGTCCTCGCGCAAGGCCAGTTGCAGAGCAGGAAATTTCTCACGCAATGCGGGCATCACAGAGGGCAACAAGAAGGGCGCTATGGTGGGGATGACGCCCAGCCGCAGTTGTCCTTGCATGGGGCGAGAGGCGTCCGATGCAAAGTCGCTCAGGTCTTCGGCAGCAGCCAACACTTGGCGGGCGCGTGCGACCACCTCTTCGCCCACGGCGGTCAAGGCCACGTTTTGTTTGTCGCGCTCCACCAGTTGCACGCCCAGCGTTGATTCCAGTTCCTTGAGCCCCGTGCTCAGCGTCGACTGGCTCACGAAGCTGGCCTGCGCCGCACGGGTGAAGTTCAGGTGTTCGGCCAAAGCGATCAGGTAGCGCAGTTGTCGCAGAGAAGGCAAGGCAGCCATTGATTTTTCTCGGTTGATTTTGTCATCTAAATTTTAGATTGAATAAATTGAAATTATCCATTGGACCGATTGGCCATGAAAATTCACAATTCATCCCATCGCAACACATTTCAACCATCCAGGAGTTCAAACATGGCACGTCCCGAGATCAAAACCTACCAGAACCTCGAAGCGGCTTTCGCTGGCGAGTCGATGGCCCACATCAAATACCGCTACTTCGCCAAACTGGCCCGCGCGGCCGGTGACGAAGACACGGCACGTGCTTTTGAGCAGACCGCTGACCAGGAAGTCATGCACGCCTTCGGTCACCTTGACCTGCTCTACCCCGCAGCCGAGATGACCCCGGCCAAGGCCTTGCAGATCGCCATCGACGGTGAAACCTATGAGTACAGCGAGATGTACCCAGGCTTTCGCAAGACGGCTGTGGAGGAAGGCAACGCCGCCGCTGTGGCTGAAATCGACGAGCAGATCAGCGAGTCCCAAGCACATGCCGAGCAATTCAAGGCCGTGCTTGAAAAAGCCGCCAAGCGTTTTGCCGCATTGGCCAAAGTGGAAGAGCGCCATGCCAAGCACTACCAACAGGCCCTTGACGCGATCACAGCGTAAGACCTGATTCACCCGTATTCACCGTTTCAATTTTTGGAGAACACCATGAAAGTTTGGCAATGCATCGTGTGCGGTTTCATCTACGACGAAGCCCAAGGCATCCCGGAAGACGGCATCGCGGCCGGTACCCGTTTGGAAGACATTCCTGAAGACTGGGAATGCCCGGATTGCGGCGTGGCCAAGGCCGACTTCGAGATGGTCGAGCTCGGCTGAAACCGTACAAGCCTCAAATGATGGAGGCTGAATTGATTTTTTAACCCTTGTTTTTAACTTTTGATTGGAGAAATGACATGACCACAAAACTCGACAAAGTGCTTTACACCGCCAAAGCCCGCACCACCGGAGGCCGCGATGGCCGCTCGGTGTCAGACGACGGCTTGCTGGACGTCAAACTCGCACCGCCCAAGGCTTTGGGCGGCATGGGCGGAGCGACCAACCCTGAGCAATTGTTCGCCGCAGGTTATTCGGCCTGTTTCATGGGCGCGCTCAAGCATGTGGCAGGCATGAAAAAAGTCGCCGTCCCGGCAGATGCATCGATCGAGGCCAGCATTGACATCGGCCCCATTCCTGCAGGCTTTGGCATTGCAGCCCAGCTGGCGATCAGTTTGCCAGGTCTGGACCGTGCAGTGGCACAGGACCTGATCGACACAGCGCACCAGGTGTGTCCTTACTCGAACGCGACACGCGGCAACATCGTTGTTGAATTGACGCTGGTCTGATGCGGCGGCTGCGCCCATCGCTTGGCGCAGCCGTGCAGATCAAACCCCTTCCGGCACGATCTTCGCCCGCGCAATCACCGGCTTCCAGCGGGCTTGTTCCTGCTTGATGAAGGCTTCAAATTCAGCACGGGTGTTGCCCACGGCCAAGGCGGTGTCCTGGCTGAGTTTGTCGCTCACGGCTTTGCTGCGTGCGGCTTTGACGGCTTCTTGTTCCAGCCGGTCGATGTGGGCTTTGGGCCATTTGCTGGGGGCCATCAGGCCGTACCACTGCGTCA
>JAHECM010000293.1:0-1892 GCA_024641725.1 Limnohabitans sp.
CGCTGACCCCGGTGCTGGGCATGGGCTTGGTGTGCTGGGGCCTGCAAAGCTGGGGCCCTGAATTCACCCAGTCAGCGGGCACAGGGCAGGTCGAGTTGCTGCAGGCCAACATCGCACAGACCGAAAAATTTGAGCCCGGCCGGGGCGTGCAAGACGCTTTGCATTGGTATGGACAGCGCCTGCAAGCCAGCACCCAGCCCCTGGTGGTGGCCCCTGAAACGGCGATCCCCTTGCTGCCACAGCACTTGCCCGAAGGCTATTGGGCCCAGTTGCGGGGCGCGTTCGCCGCTTCGCCGGACCGCATGGCCTTGCTGGGCGTGCCGCTGGGTGACCGCCAAGGGGGCTACACCAACAGCGTGGTGGGGCTCAGTTCTGCCCCCCAAGCCTACCGGTACGACAAATTCCATTTGGTGCCGTTTGGCGAGTTCGTGCCACCGGGCTTTCGCTGGTTTGTGAACCAAATGCAGATTCCGCTGGGTGACTTCCGTTCGGGGGCGATGGATGCGGGTTCGCTGGCCTGGCAGGGCCAGCGCTTGGCGCTGAACATCTGCTACGAGGACCTGTTTGGCGAGGAGTTGGCCGCGCGCTTTGGGCGGGCCGACCAGGCCCCCACGGCGCTGGTGAACGTGAGCAACATTGGCTGGTTTGGCAACACCATTGCGGTGGACCAGCACCTGAACATCTCGCGCATGCGGGCCATGGAGCTGGGCCGCCCCATGCTGCGCGCCACCAACACCGGGGCCACGGCCATCATTGACCACACCGGGCGCGTCACGCAGCAACTGCCGCGCTTCACGCGGGGCAGCCTGGTGGGCAACTACGAGGGGCGCACCGGGCTCACGCCCTTTGCCCGTTGGGCGGCCGCCTTTGGCCTTTGGCCTTTATGGGGCTTGTGCCTGCTGGTGGTGTCTTGGGCTTGGCTGGGCGGTGCTTGGCGGGTTGGGGTTTGCCGCCCGCGTGGGCGGTAAAATCGAAGGTTCGCACGCGCAAGGCGTTTGCCCCAGTGCCCACCTTACCCACAGGCCAGCTCGCGGCTGGCTCTTTGAGTCCATGTTGACCTTCCAGCAAATCATCCTCAAGTTGCAGCAGTATTGGGACGCCCAGGGCTGCGCCTTGCTCCAGCCCTACGACATGGAGGTCGGCGCAGGCACCAGCCACACCGCCACTTTCTTGCGCGCCATCGGCCCTGAGCCTTGGAAGGCCGCTTATGTGCAGCCTAGCCGCCGCCCCAAAGACGGCCGCTATGGCGAAAACCCCAACCGCCTGCAGCACTACTACCAGTTTCAGGTGGTCTTGAAGCCCGCGCCCAGCAACATCTTGGAGCTGTATTTGGGCTCGCTCGAAGCACTGGGTTTTGACCTCAAGAAGAACGACATCCGCTTTGTCGAAGACGATTGGGAAAACCCCACGCTAGGCGCTTGGGGCTTGGGCTGGGAGGTTTGGCTCAACGGCATGGAGGTCACGCAGTTCACCTACTTCCAGCAAGTGGGCGGCATCGACTGCAAGCCCATCACCGGCGAGATCACCTATGGCCTGGAGCGCCTGGCCATGTATTTGCAGGGCGTGGACAACGTCTACAACCTGAAGTGGACCGACACCATGAGCTACGGCGACGTGTACCACCAAAACGAGGTGGAGCAGTCGACCTACAACTTTGAGCACAGCGACGCCGAGTTCTTGTTCACGGCTTTTGGTGCGCACGAAAAGCAGGCCCAAAACCTGATCGTGCAGCAACTGGCGCTGCCCGCCTACGAGCAAGTGCTCAAGGCCGCGCACACCTTCAACCTGCTGGACGCGCGTGGCGCGATCAGCGTGACCGAGCGCGCCGCCTACATTGGCCGCATCCGCAACTTGGCCCGCAGCGTGGCGCAGAGTTATTACGAAAGCCGCGA
>JAHECM010000293.1:1992-3538 GCA_024641725.1 Limnohabitans sp.
GACGGCTCGGTCATCGCCAGCTTCGCCGAGCGCCGCGCCGAGATCGTGCGCCAGCTGCAGGCTGCCGCCGCCAAAGTGGGCGGGGGTGCCCAGCCGATCGATGACGACGCCCTGTTGGACGAAGTGACCGCGCTGGTCGAGCGCCCCAATGTGCTGACCTGCCAGTTCGAGACCGAGTTCCTCGATGTGCCACAAGAGTGCCTGATCCTCACGATGAAGGCCAACCAGAAATACTTCCCTTTGATCGATGCATCGGGCAAGCTGACCAACCGTTTTTTGGTGGTGAGCAACATCTCCCCCGACGACGCGTCGTTTGTGATCGGGGGCAACGAGCGTGTGGTGCGCCCACGCCTGGCCGACGCCAAATTCTTCTTTGACCAAGACCGCAAAAAGACGCTCGAGTCGCGGGTTGAAGGCCTGTCCAAAGTGGTGTACCACAACAAGCTGGGCACTCAGGGCGAGCGCATGGCGCGTGTCTGTGCCATCGCCAAGGCGATTGGCCAGCGACTGGGTGGCGACGCCTTGGCCGGTCAAGCCGAGCAGGCCGCCCGTTTGGCCAAGACCGACTTGCTGACCGACATGGTGGGTGAGTTCCCGGAGCTGCAAGGCATCATGGGTGGCTATTACGCCCGCCACGACGGCCTGAGCGCCGACTTGGCAGAGGCCATCGAAGACCACTACAAACCGCGCTTTGCCGGTGACGACTTGCCGCGCAACACCGTGGGCGTGATCGTTGCGCTGGCCGACAAGCTTGAAACCTTGGTCGGCATGTTCGGCATTGGCAACTTGCCCAGCGGCGACAAGGACCCGTTTGCCCTGCGCCGCCACGCGCTGGGCGTGATCCGCATGCTGATCGAGAAAGACGTGGCCATCGACCTGTCTGCGCTGCTGGCGCTGGCGGTGCCGGTGTTTGGCGACAAGATCACCGATGCGTCCGTGGCCTTGGCCGACTTTGCCTACGACCGCCTGGCCGGTGGCCTGCGCGAGCAAGGTTTCTCGGCCCAAGAGGTCGACGCCGTGCTGGCCCTCAAGCCCCAGCGCCTGTCCGACGTGGCCAAGCGCTTGGCCGCGGTGCGTGCCTTTGCCGCCCTGCCCGAGAGCCCGGCCCTGGCCGCAGCCAACAAGCGCATCGGCAACATCCTCAAAAAAGCCGAAGTCGAAGGCGCGGTGGACGCGCATGTGAACGTCGCGCTGCTGCAAGAAGACGCCGAAAAAGCCCTGCACGCCGCTGTGCAAAGGCTGGTGCCCGAGTCGACCGCCCAATTCGAGTCGGGCGACTACACCGCCAGCCTGCAAACCCTGGCCGCCTTGCGTGCGCCGGTGGACGCCTTCTTTGACGACGTGATGGTCAACGCCGAAGCCATGGACCTGCGCCTGAACCGCCAGGGCTTGCTGAAAAGCCTGCATGTGGCGATGAACCGCGTGGCCGATTTGTCGCGCTTGGCGGCCTGAGCCGCACGGCCATGAACACCCACTTGAAACTCGTCATCCTGGACCGCGACGGCACGATCAACCGCGCCAGCGACGAGTTCGTCAAGTCGCCCGA
>JAHECM010000295.1 GCA_024641725.1 Limnohabitans sp.
GTGTGGCCAAAGCGTTCATAGACCGCGCAGTCTTTGAGGTCGCGGCCAATGGCGTCGGCAATCACCTCGCCCATTTTGAGCGCGGTGCCCGAGGGGGCGTCCACCTTGTGGCGGTGGTGCGCCTCAATGATTTCGATGTCGTAGCCCGTGGCCAGCGCCTTGGCGGCCATTTCTAGGAGCTTCAAGGTCACGTTCACACCCACGCTCATGTTGGGGGCCATGACGATGGCAATGTCTTTAGCGATTTCGGCGATTTCTGCCTTTTGTGCGTCACTGAAACCTGTGGTGCCGATCACCGCCTTGACGCCCAGTTCACGGCAAACCAAGAGGTGCGCCATCGTGCCTTCTGGCCGGGTGAAGTCGATCAAATAGCGGGCATTTTGCAGGCCCGCGTGCAGGTCCGAGGACACGGCCACGCCCGAGGCTTGGCCCAGCCAAGCCGAGGCGTCTTGCCCCAGCGCCGGGCTGCCTGCGATGTCCAAAGCGCCCGCCAAGCGGGTGTCGTCTGCGGCCAAAATGGCTTCGATCAGCATGTGGCCCATGCGGCCTGTGGCGCCGGCCACAGCAATGGGCAAGTCAAGGGTTGCAGTCATTTTTTGGGAAAGGCAAAGGGTCAAAACACGCCCGCTCAGCGCTTGGGCGCTTCAAGCGGGGGGTAGCTGGCAGGCAGCGCAGGGGCCAAGGCGGGTGCTGCAGGTGCACGGCCAGAGGGGAATTTGCTCAGCTGCTCGTCGGTGGCCTGCAGTGTGGGCACCTTGGCCGGCTGGCGGTTGCTGGACAGGCGCTTGACGAATTCGGCCTCGCTGGGCAACTCATCGCCATCGATGCGGTCCAGGGCATCGCCCTTGAAAGCCACGGTCAAACGGAACGCCTGCTCAGGCACGCCCTGGCGCTTGATGCTGAAGGCGTAATCCCAGCGGTCGGCATGGAACAAACTGGCCACCAGCGGGGTGCCCAGCACATCGCGCACTTGGGCACGCGGCATGCCAAGACGCAAGGCTTGGCGCTGTTCCTGCGACACGAAGTTGCCTTGCACCACCTCGGGCACATAGGGCTTGAAAGTGTCTTGGGTCCAGGCGTTGGGCAGGCCCCCGCAGCCGCCAAGGCTGGCCAGCAAGGCACCGATGGCCAGCCAAGCGCTCAAGAAACGAAAAGTACGTACAGCTGTCATGTTTGGAGGCACACCGATATGATTCGGTCATTGTAGCGGCTGGCACCCGTACCAGCGGCCCCAGACACAAAGCCCCTTACACAAATCCCACAACCCCATGATCCAGATCGAAGAACTCAAAAGCAATGGACTCAAAGCGACCGTGCCGCGCTTGAAGATTTTGGAAGTTTTCCAAAGCGGCGTGCAGCGGCACATGACCGCCGAGGACGTGTTTCGCCAACTGCTGCAAGACAACACCGACATTGGCCTGGCCACCGTGTACCGGGTGCTGCTGCAGTTTGAGCAAGCGGGCATTTTGAGCCGCAACCACTTTGAAAGCGGCAAGGCGGTTTATGAACTCAACGAAGGCCAACACCATGACCACATGGTGTGTCTCGATTGCGGACGGGTGGAGGAGTTCTACGACGCCGAAATTGAACAGCGCCAGCAAGCCGTGGCACAAGCAAAAGGTTTTGTCATTGCAGACCATGCGTTGAGCCTGTACGCCCACTGCACCCAAAACCCTTGCCCACACCGGACCGGGTCAGGCTCGAAGGTCAGTCCATCGCCCGGCGTTGCCGGTCCATGAACTCCTGGAATGTGTCGATGCCACGCATCTGCAAAATGGTGTTGCGCACCGCCGCCTCCACCAGCACGGCGATGTTGCGGCCCGCCACCACCTGAATCACCGCCTTGCGAACCGGCACACCCAGCACCTCTTGCGCCATGGGCTCAGTGGGCAACCGCTCGTAGTCGCGCTCCAGCGTCTCGCGGCGCACCAAGTGCACGATCAGCTTCAGGCGCATTTTGCGGCGCACGGCGGTTTCGCCAAAGATGGCACGGATGTCCAGCAACCCAATGCCGCGCACCTCCAGCAGGTTTTGCAGCAAATCGGGGCAGCGCCCCTCGATGGTGGTCTGGTTGATGCGGAACAAGTCTACCGCGTCATCGGCCACCAAGCCGTTGCCGCGCGAAATCAGCTCCAAACCCAACTCGCTCTTGCCCAAACCAGACTCGCCGGTGATCAAGACCCCCAAACCCAGAATGTCCATGAACACGCCGTGCATGGTGGTTCGGTCGGCAAAGTGTTTGGACAGGTAGGCCCGCAGGACATCAACCACAAACGCCGAGGACTCTTGGGTAGAGAACATCGGAATTTGCGCACGCTCGCACATGGACAGCAGCGCATCGGGCGCCACCTGCCCATCGGCAATCACCAGCACGGGCGGCTCCAGGGTGACGATGCGGGCAATGCGCCGGGCACAGTCTTCGGGCGTGGCGTTGCTGAGGTAAGCCACCTCGCGCGGCCCCAAAATTTGCACGCGGTAGGGGTGGATGTAGTTCAGGTAACCCACCAAGTCGGCCCCCGAGGTGGCTTCGCGCACGGCCACTTCGTCAAAACGCCGCTCTGAAGCACCCAGGCCCGCTACCCACTGCCACTTCAGTTGGGCACGGTGGTCCTCAAACAGGACATCGGCACTGACCACGGTGGGTTTCATGGCAAGCGGTTCGCTAGAGGGGAAGTTAGGCGGTTTGGGCTGAGCGCCACTGGGCGATCAGCTGGTGCAGGCGCTCTTGCGAGTCACTGCCTTTGATGCTTTCGCGCAAAGTGCTGTCGGACAGCAATTCAGCGATTTCAGACAAAATTTCAAGGTGTTTTTGGGTCGCCGCTTCGGGCACCAACAAGAAGATCAAGAGATTGACGGCCAGCTCATCCGGGGCATCAAAGCCAATCGGTTGTGCCAACTGGAACACCGCCGCCATGGGCGACTTCAGGCCCTTGATGCGGCCATGGGGAATGGCCACGCCATGCCCCAAACCGGTCGAACCCAGCCGCTCACGGGCAAACAGGCTGTCGGTCACCAGCGCCCGCGACAAGCCATGCAAATTCTCAAAAAGAAGCCCGGCCTCTTCAAAAGCACGTTTTTTGCTGGTGGCCTCTACCCCAACTAAAACTTGGGTTACAGGCAGGATGGACGCGAGTCGGTTCATGGTCGAGGGCGGATTATGCACCCCGGTTTAAGAGCTCAAACGAAATATTTAATAAATAAGTACCTTTGTTTTCTGTTACTAAATTTTTGCATGCAAAAAAGGCTGCACAAGTGCAGCCTCGTTGGGGATTGGGGCCCTCACATCATGCGTTTGGGCGCTTCGTGGTGGTGGTCTGTGACCCGGGTTTTGTGCTTGACCACCTGTCGGTCCAGCTTGTCCATCAGCTCGTCCACGGCGGCATACAAGTCTTCGTGGGCGCTTTCTGCAAACAGATCATTGCCTTTGACGTGGATATTGCATTCAGCACGCTGGCGTTTTTCCTTTTCCTTTTGTTTTTCAACTGTCAACAGCACTTTGACATCGACCACTTGGTCAAAATGTCGGG
>JAHECM010000297.1 GCA_024641725.1 Limnohabitans sp.
GGGCTTTTTGGTGGTCATAGGTGTGCGCCGTGATGTTGCGCATCTGGCGGTAAGCAAACCAGGCTTGAATGTCCGAGATGAAACCTTTTTCGGCGGCGATGCGCAGCACATCCCGAAAGTTGGCAAAGTCCACCTCGCTGGGGTTGAGTGCGTCCATTTCGAGCCGCCTGCGCAGCATCTTGGTGCTGATTTCATAGACGAACTCGAAGTTTTGAATCACGCCTGCGATCAGGGTGTGGCGAACTTTGTCATTTTGTTGGTTGAACCACGCTGCATCCCGCACCACATCCAGGCCGTCCTCCAGCGAGCCAAGGGCCTGGCGCAGGGGTGTCAAGTCAAGAATGGGCAGGTTCATGATGGGATTCTCCTGGACAAGCGATTGGACTTCAACGCCCGCGCCGCACGCGTAAAAATTCGTCCAAGATCAACAAGCCCGCGCCCAGGGTGATGGCGCAGTCGGCCACGTTGAAGGCTGGAAAGTGCCAGCGGCCCCAGTAGAAGTCCAGAAAGTCCACCACGTAGCCGTGCAAGAGGCGGTCAATGACGTTGCCCACCGCCCCCCCCAAGATGAAGCTGATGGCTGCGCTGAACAGGCGCTGGCCTGCGTGCGAGCGCAGCATCCACACCATGACCAGCGCCGCGACCACGCCCAAGCCGGTGAAGAACCAGCGCTGCCAGCCGCCAGCATCCGACAGAAAAGAGAACGCTGCTCCCAGGTTGTGCACCCGCACCAGGTTGAAAAACGAGGTCATGGGCAGGCTGTCGCCGTACTGGAAGCTGCCAATCACCAGCACTTTGGTGAACTGGTCCAGCACCAGCACCAAGGCGGCGATGCCCAACCACAGCAGCCAGCCGCTGCCAGCGCGTTTGCTGGATGGGCCGATGCCGCGAGTGCCTTTGCCTTTGGCCATGTTCAAGCCACCGTGCGGGTTTCGCCCGCGCCGTCCAGGTTGCTGACGCAGCGCCCGCAAATGCCTGCGTGCGCTGCGTGTGCGCCCACGTCGTCGGCGTAGTGCCAGCAGCGTTCGCATTTGGCCGCTTCGCTCACGGCCACTTGCACGCTCAGGGTCTCGGCCACTTGCAAAAGCACTTTGGAAGTGATGAACACGAACTTGATGTCTGCGCCCAAGCTGGCCAACAGCGCGTGGTCAGCGGCAGGGGCGGTCACCGTGATTTCGGCTTGCAGCGAAGCGCCGACTTTGCCCTCGGCACGCAGCACTTCGATGTCTTTGTTGGCGGCATCGCGGATTTCGCGGATGCGAGACCACTTGGCCAGCAGCGCCGCGTCGGGCGTGCCCAGGTCGCTGAAGGTCTCCAAAAAGATCGATTCGGAGCTGCCAAAGTTGGCCCACGCCTCTTCGGCGGTGAACGACAGGAATGGGGCCATCCAGCGCAGCATGGCGTGGGTGATTTGGTGCAGCGCGGTTTGGGCGCTGCGGCGGGCCAAGCTCTTGGGCGCGGTGGTGTAGAGGCGGTCTTTGAGCACGTCCAGGTAGAACGCGCCCAGGTCTTCGGAGCAGTAAATCTGCAACTTGCTGACCACCGGGTGGAACTCGTAGCGGTCAAAGTGGGCGCGGATGTCGGCTTGCAGCTCGGCGGCACGGGCCAGTGCAAAGCGGTCGATTTCCAGCATCTGATCGAGCGGCACGGCGTCTGTGGCCGGGTCGAAGTCGCTCACGTTGGCCAGCAAAAAGCGCAGCGTGTTGCGGATGCGGCGGTAGGCGTCCACCACGCGGGCGAGGATCTTGTCGTCGATGTTCAGGTCGCCCGAGTAGTCGGTGCTGGCCACCCACAGGCGCACAATTTCGGCGCCCATTTTGGAGGTGATGGTTTGCGGCTCCACGGTGTTGCCCAAACTCTTGCTCATCTTGCGGCCTTGGCCGTCGGTGGCAAAGCCGTGGGTCAAGAGGCCGCGGTAGGGCGCGCGGCCTTCCAGGGCGCAGCCCAGCAGCAGTGAGCTGTGGAACCAGCCGCGGTGCTGGTCGTGGCCTTCAAGGTACAAATCGGCCTCAGCGCCTTCGCCATGGAAGGGGGGCACGCCATACGCGTTTTTGTGGCTGCCGCGCAGCACATGCCAGAAGGTCGAGCCGGAGTCGAACCAGACTTCGAGGATGTCGGTGCTCTTAGTGTAATGCGCTGCGTCTGCCTCGCCCAGCATGTCTTGCACCGTCACGCGGCTCCAGGCTTCGATGCCGCCTTTTTCCACAATCTCAGCGGCTTGGTCCAGGATCTCCATGGTGCGCGGGTGCAGATCGCCCGAGTCTTTGTGCAAGAAGAAGGGCACGGGCACGCCCCAAGACCGTTGGCGCGAGATGCACCAGTCGGGGCGGTTGGCGATCATGTCGCGCAGGCGGGTTTTGCCGTTCTCGGGGTAGAACTGGGTTTGCTCGATGGCGTCCAGCGCCAGTTGGCGCAGGGTTTTGGGGGCTTTTTCGGAGGTGAAAACGCCTTTGGAGTCTGCTTTTTCTTCGTCCATGCGCACAAACCACTGGGCGGCGGCGCGGTAGATGACGGGGGTTTTGTGACGCCAGCAGTGCGGGTAGCTGTGGGTGATCTCCACCGTGGCCATCAGGCGGTCGCTTTGGCCCAGCACTTCGATGACGCGGGCACAGGCTTTCCAGATGTGCAGGCCGCCAAAGAAGGGCAGTTCGGGGGCGTAAACGCCGTTGCCCTGCACGGGGTTCAAGATGTCGTCGTATTTGAGGCCATGGGCCACGCAGGAGTTGAAGTCGTCCACGCCGTAGGCGGGGGCCGAGTGCACCAGGCCTGTGCCGTCGGTGGCGGTCACGTAGTCGGCCAGGTACAACGGGGATTGGCGGCGGTAGCTGTATTGGCCGCCTTCTTCGGCACCCACGGTGTCGTGCAGCGGGTGGCGGAACACCAGGCCGCGCAGCTTCTCGCCCACAGCGGTGGCGATCACTTGGCCTTGCAACTTGTAGCGCTCCAGGCATTTGTCGACCAAGCTGGCGGCCAGCAGCAGCACGCCACGGGGCGTGTCCACCAGCGCGTATTCCAGCTCGGGGTGGGCGTTGAGCGCTTGGTTGGCGGGGATGGTCCAGGCGGTGGTGGTCCAGATCACGGCAAAGGCTTTTTTGCTGCCCTCCCCGGGCAAAACGCTCAGGCCGAAGGCGGCGGCCAGCGCCGCAGTGTTGTCGGCTTCAAAAGCCACGTCCAGCGTGTCGCTTTTTTTGTCGGCGTATTCGATCTCGAATTCGGCCAGCGAGGAGCCGCAGTCAAAGCACCAGTACACAGGCTTGAGGCCCCGGTACACAAAGCCGCGCTCGATCACGCGTTTGAAGGCGCGGATCTCGCCCGCTTCGTTGGCAAAGTCCATGGTGCGGTAGGGGCGCTCCCAGTCGCCCAGCACGCCCAGGCGCTTGAAGTCTTCGCGCTGCTGGTTGATCTGCTCGGTGGCAAAAGCGCGGCTTTTGGCTTGCATGTCGTCGCGGCTCAGGTTGCGGCCATGCAGTTTTTCAATCGCGTTTTCGATCGGCAGGCCGTGGCAGTCCCAGCCGGGGATGTATT
>JAHECM010000183.1 GCA_024641725.1 Limnohabitans sp.
ATCTTCAGCCAAACCCTGCTCGGCCCGGTGTTCTTTGAGTTCATCCAGCGCAAGGCCGATGAGGGCTTTGGTGAGGGCAACTTCAAAGCCCTGTTTGAAAGCCTGGAGCGTGACCAGATTCGGCGTGGGGCGATCGAGGTGAATTGAGCAGCAAAGGATTGGCGCGAAAGCCATGGCTGTGTAAAATTGTCTCAGGTAGTCATTTGTGACTACCTGAAAAACGGAGTCCGCCATGCCCGCCACCACTGCCACTGCATCGCCCACCATCCCCACCAGCCTCAAGTTGCCCGGCGCGCTCAAGCTTCAGCTTGAAGAAGACGCCAAGCAAGTGGGCATGAGCCTTCACGCTTTCATGGTGAGCACACTGGCCGATGCAGCGCAGCGCAAGCGCTTGAGGCAATCCTTTGCCCAAGACTCTGAGGTTGCGCTGGCCGACATGAAGGGCAGTGGAACAGGTTTTGCACTGGACGATGTCCGCCTCTATTTCTCTCAACTCAAAGAACACCGTCAGGGCAAGAGTGCTGCGCCTGCTCCCTTGCAACCGAGAAAAATGGGTTGAGGTGTGAGCACCGTATTTTTAAGCCCAGCAGCGTTTGAGGATTTGGTCCGGCTGGAAACTTTTTTGCACGAATCTGTAGATCCTTTGGCTGGGGATTTGCTCGATTTCATACTGGATGCCTTGCAAGTCATGACGCACCAACCCGGCATGGGTCGGCCGGTAGAGGGTGGTTTGCGTGAACTGATCATCACCCGCAGTCGCAGCGGTTATCTGGCGCGTTATGCGTGGGACCATGCCGCGGACCGGGTCATGGTGGCGCGCATTCGCCACCAGCGAGAAGCCGGGTATCAAGACGGAGAGGTTTGAGGCTTTTCAGCCGGCCCCTTGACACACCCTGAGCACTTGCTCGCCGTAGGCTTCGAGCTTTTTGACGCCCAGTCCGCTGATGCCTTGCAGGTCGGCCAGGTTTTGCGGGGCGGCTTCGGCAATCGCGGCCAGGGTCGCGTCGTGGAAGATCACATACGCGGGCAGGTTGTGCTCCTTCGCCACCTCGGCGCGCCAGGCCTTGAGGTTGATGTAGCGCACCATCGCGTCTTGCCCCAAGTTGGCCGCGGCCGGGCTGGGGGCGCTGCGCGAGCGGCTGCGTTTGTCGGCGCGCTGACTGGTGCTTTCTCGCAGCTGCACCGCCACCTCGCCGCGCAGCACCGCGCGCGAGCCTTCGGTCAGGTGCAGGGTGCTGAAACCGTCTTCGGTGTGCACATGCAAAGCGCCAACGGCGATCAGCTGGCGCATCACAGCGCGCAGTTGCTGTTCGCTGTATTCAGCGCCCAGGCCAAAGGTGCTCAGTGACTCGTGGCCACGCTGCGCCACTTTGTCGGTCTTCTTGCCACGCACGATGTCCATGGTGTGGCCCGCACCAAAGTTGTGGCCACTGCTCTGGTGGCAGCGGTACACGGTTGACAGCAACTTGCGGGCTGCGTCGGTGCCGTCCCACACCTCGGGTGGGTGCAGGCAGTTGTCGCAGTTGCCGCAGTAGGGCATGTACACGCCCCGCTCGCCCTCGGCCTGGCCGGTGTATTGCTCGTCAAAGTAGCTCAGCAGGCGCACACGGCGGCAGTCGGTGGCTTCGGCCAGGGCCAGCAGCGCATCGAGCTTGCCACGCATGACCTGTTTGAACTCTTCACCCGCCGGGCTTTCATCGATCATGCGGCGTTGGTTCACCACGTCTTGCAGGCCATAGGCCATCCACGCGTCTGACGCCAGCCCATCGCGCCCGGCGCGGCCCGTTTCTTGGTAGTAACCTTCGATGTTTTTGGGCATGTCCAAGTGCGCCACAAAGCGCACATCGGGTTTGTCGATGCCCATGCCAAAAGCCACGGTGGCCACCATCACCACGCCTTCTTCGCGCAAGAACTGGTTTTGGTGTTTTTGGCGCATCTCGGGGGGCAGGCCCGCGTGGTAAGGCAGGGCGTGTACGCCCGCCTCGCACAGCATGGCGGCGATTTCTTCCACCCGTTTGCGTGACTGGCAATAGACCACGCCCGCTTCTTTGGGGTGTTCACGCTCAATGAAGCGCAGCAGCTGGGTGCTGGCCTCTTTTTTCTCGACGATGGTGTAGCGGATGTTGGGCCGGTCAAAGCTGCTGATGAACAGCTCAGCGCTTTCCAGTTGCAGCCGCTCGACGATGTCGGCGCGGGTCAGCGCGTCGGCGGTGGCGGTGAGCGCCACACGCGGCACGCCCGGATAGCGCTCGTGCAGCACCGTCAACCCCCGGTACTCGGGCCGGAAGTCGTGGCCCCACTGGCTCACGCAATGGGCTTCGTCGATGGCAAACAGGCTCAGCAGTCCGCGCTCTTGCAGCGAATCCATCTGCGCCAAAAAGCGCTGGGTGGTCACCCGCTCAGGGGCGGCATACAGCAGCGTGATGTCGCCGCGCAACAAGCGCTGCTCAATGTCACGCGCCTCGTCGCTGCTGAGGGTGGAATTGAGGAATGCAGCGCTCACGCCCGCCTCGTGCAGCGCGCCCACCTGGTCGTGCATGAGTGCGATCAGCGGCGACACCACGATGGTCACGCCCTGGCCCGCACGCTGGCGCGCAATCGCCGGTATTTGGTAACACAGGCTTTTGCCGCCGCCCGTGGGCATCAGCACCAGCGCATCGCTGCCCGCGGCCACATGGTCGATGATGGCTTGCTGCGGGCCGCGAAAGGCGTCGTAGCCAAAAACTTCGCGCAGGATGGGGAGGTGGGGGGACAAGGGGTGTTGGTCGGCTTTGTTTGAGTGGGTGATTGTCACTGATTGGTGCGGCTGTTTTTGGCGTATTCGTTTGGGAGATGTGGTGTGGGTGGGTGAGGGCGGGCACAGGGTTCCTCATGAGGCGGGGGTACGCCAAAATCGTCACCCTCTGCCCGCCCTCACCCACCCACACAAGACCATGGGCTGCGCAGCCAGTACCACCAAGTTCAGCGGTTACCATCCCAGCCCATGCACACCTCCGCCCTCGTCCTGTTTTCTGGTGGTCAGGACTCCACCACCTGCTTGGCCCACGCCCTGTCCCAATACGAGCGCGTCGAAACGCTGGCCTTTGACTACGGGCAACGCCACAAAGTCGAGTTGGATGCCCGCTTGAATGTGCTGACCGCGATCAAGGCGCGGTTCCCGCAATGGGCCCCCAAAATGGGCGAAGACCACTTGCTGGACGCCAGCATCCTCGGCCAAATCAGCGAAACGTCTTTGACGCGCGACACCGCCATCACCATGGAAAGCTCGGGCCTGCCCAACACCTTTGTGCCGGGGCGCAACCTCTTGTTCCTCACGCTGGCCGCGGCGCTGGCTTACCGCCGGGGTTTGCAGGTCATTGTCACCGGCGTGTGCGAGACCGATTTTTCGGGCTACCCCGACTGCCGCGACGACACCATGAAGGCGATGCAAGTGGCCCTGTCGCTGGGCATGGACCGCAAGCTCTTGATCGCCACCCCGCTCATGTGGATCGACAAGGCGCAGACCTGGCAACTGGCGCACGAGCTGGGCCAAAAAGCCGATCCTGCGGGTGGCGGCCAGGCGCTGGTGGACGTGATCGTGGAACACAGCCACACCTGCTACCTGGGTGAGCGCACGCAGCGTCACGACTGGGGTTATGGCTGCGGCCAGTGCCCGGCTTGCCAGCTGCGGGCGGCGGGGTTTGCGCGTTTCCTGCAAGCCTGATCGGTCCAAGGCGGGGTTTTTTACAATACGGGCATGAACACCCATGCCTACACCCGCGCCCAAGCACTGCCCGAGATCCTGAAAACCCGCATCGCCATCCTCGACGGGGCCATGGGCACCATGATCCAGCGCTTCAAGCTGAGCGAGGCCGACTACCGGGGCGAGCGCTTCAAGGACTTCCCCAAAGACGTCAAGGGCAACAACGAACTGCTGAGCCTGACGCGCCCCGACGTGATCCGGGACATCCACGAGGGCTATTTGGCCGCTGGCGCCGACCTGATCGAGACCAACACCTTTGGAGCCACCACCGTGGCCCAGGCCGACTACGACATGCAGCACTTGGCCCGCGAGATGAACCTGCAGTCCGCCAAAATCGCCCGCGCCGCCTGCGACAAGTTCAGCACCCCCGACAAGCCCCGCTTTGTGGTCGGCGCTTTGGGCCCTACGCCCAAAACCGCCAGCATCAGCCCCGACGTGAACGACGCCGGTGCCCGCAACGTGACCTTTGAGGAGCTGCGCGCCGCTTATTACGAGCAGGTTGAAGCCTTGGTCGAAGGCGGCTCGGATGTGCTGCTGGTCGAGACGATTTTTGACACCCTCAACGCCAAGGCGGCGTTGTTTGCCATCGACGAGTTCTTTGAAGCCAGTGGCCAGCGCCTGCCCCTCATCATCAGCGGCACCGTGACCGACGCGTCAGGCCGCATCCTGAGTGGGCAGACCGTCACCGCGTTTTGGCACAGCGTGCGCCACGCCCAGCCCCTGGCCATTGGCCTGAACTGCGCACTGGGGGCCACGCTCATGCGCCCCTACATTCAAGAGTTGAACAAGGTGGCCGAGGACACCTTCATCAGTTGCTACCCCAACGCCGGTTTGCCCAACCCCATGAGCGACACCGGTTTTGATGAAACCCCCGAGGTGACCAGCCGTCTGCTGCACGAGTTCGCTGCCGAAGGCCTGGTCAACATCGTGGGCGGCTGCTGCGGCACCACGCCCGAGCACATCGGTGCGATCAGCCAAGCCGTGGCCCCTTTGGCCCCGCGTGGCGTACACGGCGGCTTTTTTTACAAAGAAGCGGCCTGAGAGGCGGGGGACCTGTGCTGCGGGTCTTCACCTAGGTCAAAGGTGACTGCCAGGCGGGCGCGGGGCTTGCACAATGGCGACCGATGTTCTTTTTGATCTGAAAGTCCGCCATGCCCATAGAGTTCCGCCGCTCCTGGACCGATCCCGATCTGGACCAATACCGCGACACCGTGGTCCGGTTCCTCGAAGAAGAAATGCAGCCCGAAGACGAAGCCGCCCGCAAGCGCGGCCACGTCGGGCATGAACTTTGGCGTAAAGCCGGTGCCTTGGGCTTGTTGTGTACAGACATCCCGGAAGAGTGGGGTGGTGGCGGTGGAAATTTCCGCCATGAAGCCGTGCTGTACGAAGAAATGGCCCGCCGCAGCTTGTCGGGCATGAACTCCTCGGTGCACTCCATCGTGGCGCATTATTTTTTGAACCACGGCACCGAAGAACAAAAACGCCGCTACCTGCCCCGCATGGCCACGGGCGAGCTGGTGGGCGCGATCGCCATGACCGAGCCCGGCACTGGCTCAGATTTGCAGGGCATCCGCGCACGCGCCGCACCCAAGGATGGCGGCTATGTGATCAACGGCTCCAAGACCTTCATCAGCAATGGCTTTCTGGCCGGCGTGGTGCTGGTGGTGGCCAAAACCGATCCGGGCCAGGGCGCCAAGGGCACGTCCATCCTGATCGTCGAGACCGACAACTGCCCGGGCTTTCGCGTGGGCCGCGTGCTCGACAAAATTGGCCTCAAGGCCCAGGACACCTCCGAACTGTTTTTTGACGACGTGCGGGTGGGCGCTGAGCAGCTCCTGGGCGGCAAAGAGGGGCAGGGCTTCTTTCAGCTCATGGCCGACTTGCCCTACGAGCGCCTCATCATTGGCCTGACGGCTTTGGCCGCCATGGAAGGGGCGTACCAAGTCACGCTGGAGTACGTGCGCGACCGCAAGGCCTTTGGCCAGACCGTGGCTGACTTTCAGAACACCAAGTTCAAGCTGGCCGAAGTGGCCACCGAAATCAAGGTGGGCCGCGCCTTCATTGACCGCTGCGTCGAAGACCTGGTGGCGGGCAAGCTGGACACCGCCACGGCTTCCATGGCCAAGCTCTGGGGCTCAGAAGCGCAGGGCCGTGTGGTGGACACCTGCCTGCAACTGTTTGGTGGCTACGGCTACATGAACGAATACCTGATTGGGCGCATGTACACCGACGCCCGCATCCAGCGCATCTATGGCGGCACCAGCGAGATCATGAAAGAAGTGATCTCGCGGGCCATGTGAACCCCAAGATTTTTCTCAAAACTGTCAACAAGGAGCCCTGACCATGTCCGAAGCCTATATCGTCGCCGCCACCCGCACCGCCGGAGGCCGCCGGGGTGGCCGCTTGTCTGGCTGGCACCCCGTGGACCTGGCTGCCCAAGTGCTCAATGACCTGCTGGACCGCATCGGGGCTGACCCGGCCTTGGTGGAGGATGTGTTCATGGGTTGCGTCAGCCAAGTGGGCGAGCAAGCGGCCAACGTGGCGCGCAATGCGGTGCTGGCCTCACGGCTGCCCGAGAGCGTGCCCGGCACCTCGGTGGACCGCCAGTGCGGCTCGTCGCAGCAGACCCTGCACTTTGCCGCGCAAGCCGTCATGTCCGGGGCCATGGACGTGGTGATTGCCGCTGGCGTCGAGTCCATGAGCCGCGTGCCCATGTTCTCGCCCTCGGCTTTGGCGCAAAAAGCCGGGCTGGGCTTTTACCAAAGCCCTGACATGAACCAGCGCTACAACAACGTGGTGTTCAGCCAGTTCATGGGCGCCGAGATGATGGCCAAAAAATATGGCCTGTCCAAGGACGACCTGGACCGCTTTGCCCTGCAAAGCCACCAGCGCGCCCGTGCCGCCACCGAGGCGGTCTGGTTCAAAAATGAAATCCTGCCGATTGCCGTGCGCAACGCCGAAGGCCTCGAAACCGGCGAGCTGCACAGCACTGACGAAGGCATCCGCATGGAGGCCACGCTCGAAAGCATCCAAGGCGTCAAGCTCTTGCAAGAAGGCGGCGTCATCACGGCTGCCAATGCCAGCCAAATTTGCGACGGTGCCACCGGCGTGATGGTGGTCAACGAACGCGGCCTCAAAGCGCTGGGCGTCAAGCCGCTGGCGCGCATTCACCACATGAGCGTGATCGGGCACGACCCGGTCATCATGCTCGAAGCCCCTTTGCCCGCCACCGAGCGCGCGCTCAAGAAAGCGGGCATGAAGATCGACGACATCGACCTGTACGAAGTCAACGAAGCCTTTGCCTCGGTGTCGCTGGCTTGGCTCAAGGCCACCGGTGCCGACCCCGCGCGCCTGAACGTCAATGGCGGCGCGATCGCGCTGGGCCATCCCTTGGGCGCTTCAGGCACCAAGCTGATGACCACGCTGGTCAATGCGTTGCACCGGCAAGGCAAACGGTACGGCTTGCAGACCATGTGCGAAGGCGGTGGCATGGCCAACGTGACCATCATCGAGCGGCTTTGAGCCGCGGCTGGGTGCCTTTTCTTCGTTGATCTTTTTTTGCCGATCCACACACTGGAGATATCGTCATGGAAACCGCAACCATCCTGACCGAACGCCAAGGCCCTGTGGCCTGGGTGCGCCTGAACATTCCGCAGCGCTTGAATCCGCTGGCCTTGCCCTTGCAAGAAGAACTGCACCAAGTTTTGACGCTGTTGCGTGAAGACCGCAGCGTGGGTGCCCTGGTCATCACGGGGGTGGGCAAAGCGTTTTGTGTGGGGGCTGATTTGGGCAGCATGCGCCCACCCAGCGGGCAAAGTCTGGGCCAGCAAGCGGCAGACACCATGAAGGCACTGTCCAACCGTTTGATCGAAGACTTGCAAAGCATGCCATTTCCGGTGGTCAGCGCTGTCAACGGCCCGGCAGCCGGTGCGGGTGTGGGCCTGGCCTTGGCGGCGGACATGGTGGTGGCATCCCGCTCGGCCTATTTTTACCTGACCTTCATGCCCCGCTTGGGCATCGTGCCCGACCTGGGCAGCACTTGGTTCATGAACCGGGCGCTGGGCCGTTCACGCGCTTTGGCCTTGAGTTTGCTGGGCGAGCGACTGCCCGCTGAGCAAGCGCAGGCTTGGGGTTTGATCTGGCGCTGCGTCGAAGACGAGGCGCTTGAAGTCGAAGCCCAAGCCTTGGCCTTGCGTCTGGCCAGCTTGCCTGCGCATGCGGCTTTGGAAATTCGGCGCACCTTGGACCATGCTGAGACCGCCAGTTTGTCGGAGCAGCTGGACTACGAGGCCGAGCGTCAGCGTGAGCTGATTGACCGCCCGGAGTTCACCGAAGGCGTGCGCGCTTTTCTGGAAAAGCGCGAGCCCCAGTTCCCAAAGCGCTGACAAAGCAGTCAGAGCTGTCAGCGTTGACAGAGCTGGCGGCTCAGGCCGGCAACAACAAATCGTTTTGCAGTTGCGCCAAGTCACTGGCGCTCAGGCCGATGGGCCCGCGCAAATAGGCGTCCATGCCGCCATGGCCTTGGTCCACCTCAGACAGGGCTGCCGCCAAAAACTCCGGCTGCACCTGCCACAACACATTGCGCACCGCCGTGGGCAAGACGCCCTCTTGCGTGTGGGTGCGCTGGTAGAGCGCGTTGGTCAGCAAGTAGTCGTGCAAGATGGTGGCGCGGTCCACTTTGAGGGCCGACAACAGCAAGGTGGCGGCAAAGCCGGTGCGGTCTTTGCCTGCCGTGCAATGGAACACTTGCGGCGTTCGGTGCGTGAGCAATTGCCTGAAAAACTGACCAAATGCGGCCGAGTTGTGGTTCACAAAATCGCGGTAGGTTTCGCACATCAGGACCACCGCGTCATCGTGGCTGGGCACCACGCCTTGGTCCAGCAGTTCTTTGACTTTGCGCACCACCGTGGGCTCAATGCTCAAGGCAATGTTTTGCACGCCAGCCACCGCATAGGGCGTGGCCGCCCGCTCATCCACCCCCCGAAAATCCATGCTGTGGCTCAGCCCCCAGCCCTGCAACAAGGCCACATCGGCGACGCTCAAACCTGCCAAATGGTCCGAACGAAACACCCGCCCATGCCGCACCCGGCGGCCGTCTGTCGTCGCATATCCCCCCAGATCGCGGAAATTGGAGGCCCCTTGGAGCAAGGCGGTACGGGTTTGGGGGTTCATGCCTGAGTTGGAGTCGGGGTGTTGGGTTCGCATGATTTTGGCGGCGTGTGCCTCAGCTGACAGTCTCTTTGGCGTCCGTACCCAAGGGCAATCCCTAGCGTGATTCGCTTGGGGTGTGGCCAAAATGGCCGGATGCGCCCGCGCCGTGGGTGTGCTTACTCCACAAAAAAGGGGTCCCCCGATGAAGCAGACTTTTCGCCGTTGTTTGGGCTTGGCTTTGGCACTGATGGCGGGCTTGTTGCAAGCACAGCCCACGCCGCAGTCGGGCGTTTGGGTGGCCAGCGAGTTTCGTTTTCACACGGGCGAGGTCATCAAAGACATGAAGCTGGGCTACACCACCTTGGGTGACCCCAGCAAAGAAGCGGTGGTGATCTTGCACGGCACCACGGGCACGGGCGCTGGCATGTTGGCGCCCGGTTTTGGGGGTGAGCTGTTTGGGCCGGGGCAGGCGCTGGACGCGAGCAAGTACTTCATCATCCTGCCCGATGCCATCGGAACCGGCCGATCCAGCAAACCGTCAGACGGCCTGCGCGCCAAATTTCCCCGCTACAACTACGACGACATGGTGCTCGCGCAACACCGCTTGCTGACCGAGGGTTTGGGGGTCAAGCATGTCCGCATGATTTTGGGCAACTCCATGGGCGGCATGCACGTTTGGCTGTGGGGGGTTCAGTACCCCGGCTTCATGGACACGCTGGTGCCGATGGCGTCCATGCCCAGTGAAATGTCGGGGCGCAACTGGATGATGCGTCGCCTGGTCATTGACTCGATTCGCAACGACCCATTGTGGAAAGACGGCAATTACGCCGAGCAACCCCCCAGCTGGCAGTTTGCCTCGGTGTTCTATTCGATGGCCACCAATGGCGGACACCAGGCGCTGCAAAAGCTGGCCCCGACCCGGCAGAGCGCAGACGCCTTGTTGGACCAGCGCCTGAAAGCCAAGATGGCCGGCGACGCCAATGACCACCTCTACCAATGGGACGCCTCGCGCGACTACAACCCCTTGGGCCAGATCGACAAAATCCGGGCTACCGTGCTGGCCATCAATTCGGCAGACGATGAGCGCAACCCGCCCGAGCTGGGTGTGATGGAAAAGGCCTTGCCTCGCATGCCACGCGCTCGCTTGTTGTTGATCCCCGGCAGCGACCAAACCGCAGGCCATGGCACGACCGGGCAAGCCAAGTGGTGGAAAAAAGAAGTGGGCGAATTGATTCAGACCGCGCCGCGCAATCAGCAGTGAAGCAATGCAGCAGTGAAGCCGCACAGATCTCCAGAAAGTCAAACATGAAACATTTGCAACGTGGCCTGCTGGGCCTGAGTGTGTTGGCCGTCGCCTGCCTGGCGCAAGCACGCGTGACGCGCATCGTGGTCGACGAAGTCAAAGCCCTGCCCGTCAGCGCGTCGGGCGTGGCCTACGAGCAGGTGGCCGGTCGCGCATTTGGCGAGATCAACCCCCAGTTGCCGGGCAATGCTTTGATCCAGGACATCGCGCTGGCCAAAGACGCGGACGGCCAAGTGCGGTACACCGCCTCGTTTTTGATCACCAAACCGGTGGACATGCAAAAAGCCAGTGGCTTGATGTGGCACGAAGTGCCCAATCGCGGGCGTGTGTTTCCGATGGCCGCGCAAGAAATGGCCTTGGGCGACGTGGCGATCAACAGCGCTTGGCAAGGGGACAACGCCGGCGCGACCGTGGTGCGCCCGCTTGCGTCGGTCGCGGGCATGCAGTTTTTGAAAGTGCCTCAAGCCAAGAACCTCGACGGCACCCCGGTCACGGGCCAGGTGTTTGCCCGCATCGTCAACCGATCAGGCCCGCAGTCGCAGCCCTTGATGGTTCAGACCAACCCGGTGCCCTACCAGCCGCAGAGTTTGGACACCCGCCAGGCCACGCTGGTGTCACGCGGTGCAGAAACCATGCAAGGCGTGGCGCTGGACGAGAAAACCATCGCCTCCAGCGATTGGGCCTGGGCCCGGTGTGACGCCCAAAACCCCTTCCCTGGGGTGCCCGATCCGACACAGATTTGTTTGAAGCAAGGCTTTGATGCCCAGCGGCTGTACCAAGTGGTTTTCACAGCGGCCGATCCGCACGTTTTGGGCGTGGGCTTTGCGGCTTGGCGCGATGTGGGGCAGTTTTTCAAAACCGCCGCCAAAGACGATGTGGGAACGCCCAACCCGCTGGCAGGCGCGATGCGCCACAGCATTGGCCGGGGTGTCTCGCAGTCGGGTAATTTTTTGCGCGGCTGGTTGCACCTGGGTTTCAACCAGGCCGAGAACGGCCAGCAGGTGCACGACGGCTTGTGGCCCATCATTGCGGGGCGTCGGATCGCGCTGAATTTCCGCTGGGCGCAGCCTGACGGCGTGCTGGAGCTGTACCAAGCGGGCAGCGAGGGCCCGCAGTGGTGGTTGCCGCATCCGGACCCGGTGCGGGGCCTGCCCGCCGCAGGCATTTTGGACCGCTGCACGGCCAGCAAGACCTGCCCCAAAATCGTCGAGCATTTTGGCTCTGCCGAAGTTTGGGCACTCAAGCTGACCCCTGAATGGGTGGGCACAGACGGTAAGCAGGACTTGCCTTTGCCGGCCAACGTGCGCCGTTACTACATTGCCAGCAGCAACCACGGCGGCGGCGCTGGTGGTTTCAACACCAGTGTGCCCGGTGCAGGCCTGCCCACCACCGGGCCCATGTGCCCCGGCAACAATTTTGGGCAAGGCGTCTTGCCGGCCAACCCGGTGCCACACACCCATACGGTGAACGCGCTGCGTGTGCATTTTCGCAACTGGGTCATGAAAGACATGGCCCCCCCACCGAGCCGATACCCCACGCTGGCCGCTGGCCAATTGGCCCCCGCCAACAAGCAGGCGCTGGCTTACCCGGCCTTGCCAGGCCTGAGAGCCAGCTTGCCCGAGTCCGACTTCATCATGGCCGTGCTCGACTACGACTGGGGCCCGCAGTTCAAGGCCTTGGATGTCTCGGGTGTGCCGAGCCTGGCGCCACCACCCATCAAACAAGTGTTGCCCATGTGGGCACCCAAGGTGGACGCCGATGGCAACGAGTTGGGCGGCGTGCCCGTGGTCTTGCTGGACGCGCCTTTGGGCACTTATTTGGGCTGGAACGTGACGGCCGACGGCAAGCTGCCTTTCCACAAAGGCCAAATCTGCAACTACGTGGGCGGCATGGTGCCTTTTGCCAAAACCGCGCAAGAGCGGCAGGCCAACAACGATGTGCGCTTGTCGCTCCAAGAGCGCTACGGCTCACACGACGGCTATGTCAACGCGGTCCAAAAAGCCGCCGACCGTGCGGTCAAAGAAGGGTTCTTGCTGCCAGAAGACGCGCAAATGCTGGTCAAGGATGCGGCGGCCAGTGCGGTGCTGAAGGGGCAGTAAAATATTGCCTTCCCCAAGGAGCGTTGCAGCCCGCCGCCTTTCAGGCGCAGCAGGTCAGGCTTGGGGCCTTCAATTCCTGATTGTTTTGCACAACGACGCTCACCTGTAAGCCCAAGGTGAGCCCGTGTCTGTTGTCGCGTCTGAAATCCTGTCTGTTCCCCCCATGAAGTTGTCCGGTCTGGAGCCCGTCTCCATCGGCACGGGTTCGCTGTTTGTCAACGTGGGCGAGCGCACCAACGTGACCGGCTCCAAAGCCTTTGCCCGCATGATCTTGAACGGCGAGTACGAGCAGGCTTTGGCCGTGGCGCGCCAGCAGGTCGAAAACGGCGCGCAGGTGATTGACGTCAACATGGACGAAGCCATGCTCGACAGCCAAGCGGCCATGGTGCGGTTTTTGAACCTGATGGCCGGCGAGCCCGATATTGCGCGTGTGCCGGTGATGGTGGATTCGTCCAAGTGGTCGGTCATTGAGGCGGGTTTGCGCTGCATCCAAGGCAAGCCAATAGTCAACTCGATCAGCATGAAAGAGGGCGTGGCCGAGTTCAAGCGCCAAGCCAAGCTGGTCAAGCGCTACGGCGCAGCGGCTGTGGTGATGGCGTTTGACGAAAAAGGCCAAGCCGACACCTACGCCCGCAAGATCGAAATTTGCGAACGCGCCTACCGCGTGCTGGTGGACGAAGTGGGCTTTGCGCCCGAAGACATCATTTTTGACCCCAACATTTTTGCCATCGCCACCGGCATTGAAGAGCACGACAACTACGCGGTGGATTTCATCAACGCCACGCGCTGGATCAAGCAAAACCTGCCGGGTGCCAAGGTGTCGGGCGGCGTGTCCAACGTGTCCTTCAGCTTCCGGGGCAACGACCCGGTGCGCGAGGCCATCCACACCGTGTTTTTGTACCACGCCATTCAGGCGGGCATGGACATGGGCATCGTCAACGCGGGCATGGTGGGCGTGTACGACGACTTGGAGCCTGTGCTGCGCGAGCGGGTGGAAGACGTGGTGCTGAACCGCCGCCCCGACGCCGGTGAGCGGTTGATTGAAGTGGCCGACAGCGCCAAGGGCGCAGCCAAAGACGAAAGCACCAAGCTCGCTTGGCGCGGCACGGTTGACGCGCCCGTGGGCGTGGCGCAGCGTCTGTCGCACGCGCTGGTGCACGGCATCACCGACTTCATCAACGAGGACACCGAGGCCGCGTACCAAGAGGTCTTGGCCAAGGGCGGTCGCCCGCTGCACGTCATTGAGGGGCCGCTGATGGACGGCATGAACGTGGTGGGCGATTTGTTTGGCCAGGGCAAGATGTTCTTGCCGCAGGTGGTCAAGAGCGCCCGCGTGATGAAGCAGGCCGTGGCGCATTTGTTGCCCTACATCGAGGCCGAAAAACTCGCGCAAGAAGCCGCTGGCGAAGACGTGAAGGCCAAGGGCAAGATCGTGATCGCCACCGTCAAGGGCGATGTGCACGACATCGGCAAAAACATCGTCACCGTGGTCTTGCAGTGCAACAACTTTGAAGTGGTCAACATGGGTGTGATGGTGCCCTGCCACGAAATCTTGGCCAAGGCCAAGGCCGAAGGCGCGGACATCATCGGCCTTTCGGGCCTGATCACGCCGAGCCTGGAAGAAATGCAGTACGTGGCCAGCGAGATGGAAAAAGACCCGTACTTCCGCGAGCGCCAGATGCCGCTGCTCATTGGTGGCGCCACCTGCAGCCGCGTGCACACCGCCGTCAAGATCGCACCGAATTACAGCGGCCCGGTGGTCTATGTGCCCGACGCTTCGCGCAGCGTGGGTGTGGCGCAGGGCTTGCTGTCCGAGCAAGCGGCCAAGTTCATCGCCGACTTGAACACCGACTACGCCAAGGTGCGCGAGCAGCACGCCGGCAAAAAACAAACCCCCATGTGGACGCTGGCGCAGGCCCGCGCCAACAAGACGCCCATCGACTGGTCGCAGGGCCTGCCCGTTGCACCCAAGTTCATTGGCCGCCGCGTGTTCAAAAACTACGACCTGGCTGAGCTGGCGCAGTACATCGACTGGGGCCCGTTCTTCCAGACTTGGGATTTGGCGGGGCCTTTCCCTGCGATCCTTGACGATGAAGTGGTGGGCGAGCAGGCGCGCAAGGTGTATGCAGACGCGCAGGCCATGCTCAAAAAAATCGTGGAGGGCCGTTGGCTGACCGCCAACGCGGTGCTGGGCTTGTACCCGGCCAACAGCGTGAATGACGACGACATCGCGCTGTACACCGATGCCACGCGCAGCCAGGTGGCCATGACGTGGCGTGGCCTGCGGCAGCAGACCGAGAAACACATGATCGAGGGTGTCATGCGCCCCAGCCGTTGCTTGGCCGACTTTGTCGCGCCACAAGGCACAGCGCCAGACCACGTCGGCGTGTTTGCCGTGACGGCGGGCATTGGGGCCGACAAGCGCACCGCCGCGTTTGAGGCTGCACACGACGACTACAGCGCCATCTTGCTCAAGTCACTGGCCGACCGATTGGCCGAAGCCTTTGCCGAGTGCTTGCACAAAAAAGTGCGCACCGACTTGTGGGGTTACGCGGCGGGTGAACAGCTCAGCAACGAAGACCTCATTGCCGAAAAATACCAAGGCATCCGTCCCGCCCCGGGCTACCCCGCGTGCCCCGACCACAGCGCCAAACAAGCCCTGTTTGACTTGCTGCAGTGCGAAGACATTGGCATGGGCCTGACCGAAAGCCTGGCCATGACGCCTGCGGCCAGCGTGAGCGGTTTTTACATCGCGCATCCGCAGGCGCAGTACTTCAACGTGGGCAAAGTGGGCGACGACCAAGTGCACCACTTGGCCGAGCGCAGCGGCGTACAGGTCAAAGACTTGCAGCGCTTGCTGGCTCCGAACCTTTGATGACCGGCGGCCTGAGTGCGATGGCTTGCGCCGCCCAAAGCGCCGCCATGCCCAGCAGGCTGGCACACAGCATCCACCAAAGGCCATGCGTGTAGCCGTGATGGGGTGACCACAGCACGCCCAATATGAGGGGTGCCGCTGCGCGTGCCAGGGCCACGGGCAGGCCCAGCACGCCATTGAGCTGGCCCACATGGGCGGCGCTCACGTATTGCGCCATGGCGGTGCCTTTGACGATGGTGTTCAGGCCATTGCCCAGCCCAAAAAACACCACAAAAACCAAGGCAGCGCCCGGTGTGATGCCGCCCACCAGCAAAGCCAGCAAGCCCAAAGGGATCAGGCTGGGAATCCAGCGGTTGGCGGTGTGCACGTTCCAGTGGCGCTCGAACACAAACAACACCCACCGTCCAAGCACCTGGATCACCCCGATGGCTGCCGGAATGGCCACCATCCAGGCGGGCGAGAGGCCCGCCTCTTGCAGCAAGTTGATCATGTGCGCTGGCAAGGCCGAGGTGACCGACATCATGAGCACCATGAACAGGGCCAACAGCCAAAAGGGGGCTTTCAGGTGGGGGCGTACCGATGGCGTCATGGCCCTTGTGTCTGGCGCCGTATGAAGGCTCGCGTGGTGTGGTCTTGGCTGAGCCCCTTGCAGCAGCCAGGTGTGCAGCGGCGCGCACAGCAACAGCTGGATCGCGGCCAAGGCCCACAAGGCGTGTCGCCAACCCCAACGCTCGATCCAGTCATTGGACAGTGGAATGAACACGGTGCTGGCCAGTCCGCCCAAAAAGGTGAGGAGGATGATGGCGCGTCGGAAATCCTGCGGAAAGCGCCGCGTCACCACGGCAAACGCCGGGGTGTAGAGTGTGGCGGCCATGCCCAGCCCCAACCACACCCAGACCGCATAAAAGGCCCACACCGACGCCACAAAACTGTGCGCCAGCAAACCGGTGCCAACCCACAGCGAGCCCAGCGCCATGACGGCCCGCTCGTGCCCTCGGTCAATCCAACGACCCACCCACCAAGCCCCAGCGCCTTCGGCCAGCAAGGCCAGGCTGAAGCCCAAAGAGGACGCCGCTCGGGTCATGCCCAGCTCCGATTCCAGCGGGGCCATCAACAAAGAGAAGGTGTAAAAAACACTGCCCCAGGTGATGAGCTGGGGCAGCGAGAGCCACCCGCTGAAGGTGGCCAAATGGTGGGCGGGGTGCTTGGGGTGCAAGGGTGGCAATGTGCGCATGGCGGATGCTGCAAAGCATGCCGCAAGTCAGGCCGCCGGTCTGTCGCCTCGGCGCTGGGCGCTGATCGCCTCAGCGGTAGCCGGGTTGCACCAACTGCCAGCCTTCGGGGCAGTAAGGGGTGTTGGGGTAGTACTGGCCCGCCGACCCGCAGTAGTAAGCCGAGCCTGCGGCCGGCTGCACAGGCTGCGGTGGGTAATACGTCACGGGTGGGGCGGTGTAGGTGACGGTGGGCTGTGCAGCGGCACTCCAAACGGCACCGGCCACGCCCAAGGCGATCAGGGGCGCAACCCAGTTGCCGCCCGAGCGGTACCCGTGACCGCCGCCGTAACGCTGGCCCTGCCAGCCATGGTGGCCGCCGTCGGCCAAGGCTGGCCCGCTCGCACTGGCCACCATCAGGACCAGGCCAAGGGTTCGCAGAATTTTTTTCATGGGGAGCCTCTTTGTCAGGGTTGTGGGTGTTCAACGGGGTGCGACATCACCCCGTTGACGCGATGGGCCCCAAGTGCCCTTGGCTTGTAACAAGCCGTTGCACCCGCGCCCCTCACCGCTCTTGCAGCACCCGCCGGTACTGCACCGCCTCGGCCACATGGGCCGGGCCAATGGTCTCGCTGCCAGCCAAGTCGGCGATGGTGCGGGCCACTTTGAGCGCGCGGTGCGTGCCGCGCCCGCTCCAGCCCAATTTGGCGGCGGCTTTGTGCAGCAAGGCGGTGGCGGTGGGTTCCAGGCGGGCTTGTTCGTCGATGGCCTGGCCTTGCAGGGCGTGGTTGGTGCAGCCTTGGCGCTGCAAGGCGCGCTCGCGGGCCGCGTGGCTGCGCTCGGCGATGGCCGCCGTGCTTTCGCCCTGCGGGGCACTCA
>JAHECM010000164.1 GCA_024641725.1 Limnohabitans sp.
TGTTGGCGCAGCACGTAATGCAAATGGGTGCTGGCGTGTGCCCACAACGCCTCGCCGTTGGAGAGTAAAAAATTGAACGTGCCGTGGCGCGAAATCTGCGGCACCAACTCACGCAGCGTGTGCGTCAGCTCCTGCACGCTGGGCACGCTGGCGTGTGACTTGGCCAACTCTTGCATCAGCCAGCAAAAGGCCCGCTCGCTGTCGGTCTGGCCCACGGGCCTGAAGCTGCCGTGCAGGCGCGGCTCAAAGTCCACCAAATTGCCGTTGTGGGCAAACACCCAATAGCGGCCCCACAGTTCGCGCACAAAGGGGTGGCAGTTTTCAAGCGCCACCACGCCTTGCGTGGCCTTGCGGATGTGGGCAATGACGTTTTGGCTTTGGATCGGGTAGCGCCGCACCAGTTCGGCCACGGGCGAGGTGCTGGCGCTTTGGTGGTCCACCAAGTGGCGCACGCCACGGCCCTCAAAGAAGGCGATGCCCCAGCCGTCGCTGTGGTGGTCGGTCACACCGCCGCGTTGCGCAAAGCCGCTGAAACTGAAGGTCACATCGGTCGGGGTGTTGCAGTTCATGCCGAGCAGTTGGCACATGGTGTCAGTCCTTCAAGGGCGCGGGCTCAGGCTGCCCCAGATGGCGCGCTGCCAGCAAGGCCAGCGCCGTCAACAGCGCCAAAAAACCAAAGGTTTGGTTGAACGCCCGCAGCGTGGCCTCGCTGGCCACTTGCCCCAACTCAGCGCCAGCTTCGGCCAAGCGCCACTCCAGCACAATGGCGCACAAACTCACCCCCGCCGCCCCGCCCACCATGCGGATGAAGTTGATGATGCTTGAGCCCTGCGGGATCAAGGCGTGCGGTACACCACGCATGGCCCCCATGTTGAGCGAGGGCAGGATAAAGCCCAAGCCCACACGCCCCAAAATCACCCAGACCCACAGCAAGGCCAAGCCCTGGGCCGGGTGCACGGTGAAGATCAAACCGAACGACAGGGCCAGCAAACACAGCCCAATGCTGACCAAGCGGGACGCCGGGTGGCGGTCCGACAAATGCCCAACCACATTGATCGTGACCGCCAACAAAATGCCTGAAGGCAGCAGCGCCGCGCCAATGTAAGACGGCGACAAGCCCAGGCCCAGCTGCATGTACACCGGGAACAAATAGGTCGAACCAAACAGCGCCGTACCATAGGTGAAGGCCACCAAAGAGCCCATGGCGAAGTTGCGGTGCGAAAACACCCCCAGGTTCATCAACGCGGGCCGCCCGCCGTGACGCGCCTGCCGGTGCAAATGCCGCTGCCAAGCCACAAAGGCCCCTGCGCCCAGCGCCGCCAAGGCCAGCAAGACGCCAGCGCCGTGCCCCTCATCGCCACGCAGCTGCACCAAGCCGTTGAGCAGCATCAACGTGGAGGCACTGGCCAGCGCCAGCCCCAACCAGTCAAGGCCCGCCGAATCGGCGTTGGCCGCCACACCGCCGGGTGCGGTGGTGGGCACATACCGGCGCGACAGCCACAGCCCCAGCAGCGCCAAGGGCACCACCATGAAAAAGATCGAACGCCACCCAAAGGCGTCCACCAACAAGCCCCCAATGCTGGGGCCAATGGCGGGGGCCAGCACCACGCCGGTGCCAAACAGCCCACTGGCGCGCCCCTGCTCGCCAGGCCCAAACGCGCGCAAGATGATGATGGCCGGGATCGGTTGCACCACCCCGGCCGCCAAGCCCTCGGCCACGCGGGCGAGCAGCACCAGCGGGTAGGTGTTGGCCAAACCACCGCCCAAGCCGCCCAGCAACAGCGTCCACATGCACAGGTTGTACACACGGCGGTAACCAAAGCGCGAGAGCAACCAAGGGGTGGTCAGCATGGACACCGTGGACGCCACCATGAAGCCCGACGTCACCCACTGCGCTTGGCTTTGCCCCAGTGAGAAGTGGTGGCTCATGTCCGGAATCGCCACGTTGATGATGGTGGAGGACATGACCGAGGCCATGGTGCCCAGCATCACCGACAGCAGCAGCAACCAGCGGTGGCGCTCGCCGTAACGGGCCTGCAACCCTTGCAGGCTGTGGGGGTCGTGCGCCGCGCTGCTCATGCCGCACCTTCAGCGGCTTGCACGCAGGCCAGGCAAATGCAGGCTTTGTCGCGCGCCGTGGGCGGGACTTGCTGCAAGAGCTGGGCACTGAACTGCTCGCGGGTACACCAGCAAGGCTCGGCAGCCGCTGCTGATGCAGTCACGCCACACCCAACACCGCCCCCAACACTGCAACCAATACCAATGGCCATGGCACAGCCGTTCGGGCCGCCGCACAAGGGGCACAGGCTGGGGTCCAAGGGCGCGGAGGGCATCATGCCAAGGAGTTTAGCCCGGGCGCTCCATGCCCACCCGCCGCATCGCCGACGGCGTCCACATTGAACTGCAAGGCCGCCAAACTGGCGTAGAGGCCGCCGCGAGCGATCAGCTGCGTGTGCGTGCCCTGCTCCACCAGCGCCCCGCGGTCAAGCACCCAGATCACGTCGGCCCGCTGCACCGTGGCCAATCGGTGTGCGATCACCAGCGTGGTTCTCCCCGTCATGGCTTGGTCCAGCGCGGCTTGCACCATTTTTTCGCTTTGGGCATCGAGCGCGCTGGTGGCTTCGTCCAGCAGCAGCAAGGGCGCGTTTTTGAGCATGGCCCGCGCAATCGCGATGCGCTGGCGCTGCCCGCCAGACAAACGCACCCCACGATCGCCCAAGTCGGTGTCGTAGCCCTGGGGCAATTCAAGAATGAATTCTTCGGCATACGCGGCCCGGGCTGCGGCCTGCACTTCGGCCAAGCTCGCTTGCGGGCGGCCGTAACGGATGTTGTCCAGCACCGAGCCCGAAAAAATCACCGGCGCTTGCGGCACCAGTGCAATGTGCTCGCGCAAATCGGCCAGTGACAAATGATCGATGGGCAAGCCGTCGATCAGCAAGCGGCCGGACTGGGGCGCATGAAATCGCATCAGCAGATCCAGCAGCGTCGTCTTGCCCGCCCCGCTGGGGCCGACCACGGCCACGGTTTGCCCGGCCTCAATGACCCCGCTCAAGCGGTCCAGCGCCAAGCGCTCGGGCCGCGACGGGTAATGGAAACTGAGCGCTTCCAGGGTCAGGGCAGAGCCGCCCGCGGGCCACGGCGCGGCCACCGGCTGCGCGGGCTGCGTCAATTCCGATCGGCTGTGCAGCAACTCCATCAGCCGCTCGGTGGCTCCGGCAGCGCGCAGCATGTCGCCGTACACCTCGCCCAACACGGCAAAGGCGCTGGCCAGCATGATGACGTAGACCACGGTCTGGCCCAACTCTCCCGCCGTGGACGTGCCCGCCCGCACCGACAGCGTGCCCATGTACAGGCCCCACAGCAGCACCGCGCTCGACGCCATGATGATGAAGCCCACCAAGAACGCCCGCGCCCGGATGCGGCGCAGCGCCGTCAGCAAGGCCCGCGTGGTCGAGTCGATGAAGCGCTGCGCTTCACGGTCTTCTGCCGTGTAGCTTTGCACCACCGGGATCGC
>JAHECM010000166.1 GCA_024641725.1 Limnohabitans sp.
CGACTCCTACCAAGACTTTGGCGCAGGCCAGTTCATCTGGCGCATGGGCGACCCCAAAGTGCAGGGCTACCTGGTCGCCAGCGACCCCCGCCGAGACGGCTTGGCGGCGGGCTTTTGATGCGCCGATGGCCGCTGCTTTGGGGCATGGCCTGCCTTGGCGCGTGCAGCGGCATCGACGCACAAGCGCAGCCCCTGTCCTGCGCCGTGGTGCTGCTGCACGGAAAGTGGGGCATGCCGCAGTCGCCTTACCTCAAGCCCGTGGTGCAAAAACTGGCACCGCACTGTCAGGTCAGGCTGCTCGAAATGCCTTGGTCACGCAACCGTTTGTATGACCGCCCCTACACCGATGCGCTGGCACAGATCCATCAAGCCGTCAGCGAATGTCGCCAAGACGGCGTGCAGTGGGTCGCCGTCGGTGGCCAAAGTTTTGGGGCCAATGCGTCCTTGGCTTACATGGCGCAAGAAGGCGACGTGGACGCGGTGCTGCCGATGGCACCCGGCCATGTGCCCGAGAATTTTTACGGCATCAGCGAAGTCCGTCGCGGCATCGATGCAGCGCAGCAAGCAGTTCAAACTGGACAAGGCGACACCTGGGTCGACATGACCGACATCAACCAAGGACAGCGACGCCAAGTCAAAGCCCCAGCGGCCGCGCTGTGGAGTTATTTTGACCCCCAAGGCTGGGGCAATATGGCGCAGAGCGCCCGCCATTTCCGCAAGCCGGTGCCCGTGTTCTGGGCCATTGGCACGCTCGACCCTTTGTATCCTGTGGCCTCTGCGGCCATTTACCAACAACTGCCGGCCCATGCGGACAGCCGCTACGTGGTGGTGCGTGCCAACCACGCCAACACCCCAGAGGTGGTTGCCGACGAGTTGCTGTCTTGGGTGCGTGAACGGGTGGGGCGTTGAACCATGCAATCTGAAAAATCTTCGCACATCACCACAGGCCTGCTGTTGGCGGCGGCGGGCTCCATTGCGTTCAGCGGCAAGGCCATCATCGTCAAGCTGGCGTACCGGCATGGTGTGGATGCCGTCACGCTGCTGATGTACCGCATGCTGTTTGCTTTGCCCCTGTTCTTGCTCATGGCCTGGTGGGCCGGGCGAGGCAAAGCGTCCTTGACCAAGGCCGACTGGCTGGGCATTGTGGGCTTGGGCTTCAGTGGTTACTACCTGGCGTCCTTTCTGGACTTTTGGGGCTTGCAATACGTCAGTGCTTCGCTGGAGCGCTTGATCCTGTACATCAACCCCACCCTGGTGTTGGTGCTGGGTGCGCTGCTCTATGGCCGCAAAATCAGCCGCAGACAAGCGCTGGGCATGGCCGTCAGTTATGCCGGGGTGTTGCTGGTGTTTGGCCACGAGGCCTCGCTCGACGGCCAAAATGCCGTGCTGGGCGCGGTGCTGGTGCTGGCCAGTGCCGTCAGTTACGCCTTGTACCTGAGCTACAGCGGGCAGCTGGTGCAGCGTTTGGGCTCGCTGCGTTTGGCGGGCTGGGCCACGTCGGTGGCGTGTGTGTTGTGCATCGCCCAGTTTGCGCTGCTGCGCCCTGTGGCTGCCGCGCAGGTGGCCGAGCCGGTGCTGTGGTTGTCGCTGCTCAACGCCACGGCCTGCACGGCGGTGCCCGTGGTCTTGGTCATGATGGCCATCGAGCGCATTGGCGCGGGGCTGACGGCGCAGACGGGCATGATTGGCCCCATGTCCACGCTCACGATGGGCGTGTTCATTTTGGGTGAGCCTTTCAATGTATGGATCGTGGGCGGCACCGTGCTGGTGCTGTCGGGTGTGTTTTGGGTGACGCGTTCACCCAAGGTTTGAATCAAACAGGAGAAAAAACATGGACTTGGGAATCAAAGGCAAATGGGCATTGGTGGGTGGCGCGAGCAAAGGCTTGGGCTGGGGCTGCGCCCGGGCGCTGGCGCTGGAAGGCGTGAACGTGGTCATGGTGGCGCGTGGTGCCGAAGTGCTGAACAAAGCGGTGGATGACTTGCGCGCCGAAACCGGTGGCCAGGTGCAACTGATTGCCGTGGCGCAAGACATCACCACCGAAGCCGGTCGCGAAGCCATCTGGAACGTGGCCGGTGGCCCAGGTAAAGCCTACGACATCGTGGTCACCAACGCGGGCGGCCCGCCGCCTGGCGACTTCCGCGACTGGAACCGCGACGCTTGGATCAAAGCCATCGACGGCAACATGCTCACCCCCATCGAGCTGATCAAGGCCACGGTGGACGGCATGGCCGCACGCGGCTTTGGCCGCATCATCAACATCACCAGCAGCGCCGTCAAAGCGCCGATCGACGTGCTGGGCCTCTCGAACGGCGCGCGCAGCGGCCTGACGGGCTTTGTGGCGGGCGCATCGCGCAGCAAGATCGCAGGGCAAGGCGTGACCATCAACAACCTGCTGCCCGGCAAATTTGACACCGACCGCATCCGCGCCACGCTGCCGGCCATGGCACAAAAGCAGGGCAAAACGGTGGAAGAAATGCGCGCCATCCAACAAGCCCAGATTCCGGCAGGGCGCTACGGCAACCCCCAAGAGTTCGGCGCCATTTGCGCCTTCTTGTGCAGCCAGCACGCGGCGTACATGACGGGGCAGAACGTGTTGGCCGATGGTGGGGCTTACGCGGGGACTTTTTGATTCGCATGAGTTTCATCAAAAATATCACTTAAATTAATTAATAATGACAAATATGATTTAATTGGTATTATTTTATGAGGGCTGAATGGCTATGATGTGCAACCACTGCACACATTGCCATGCCTCCAAACGCTGCATTCCAACTTGAATCACTGAGTTACCAAACCGACGCCGTTGAAAGCGTTGTTCAGATTTTTGATGGCCTTGCTAAGCCGATTTCAGCAGACCTTGCGGGTAACCGTTGTCCACTTACGTGGGCGCAAATCAGCACCAATCTGGGGGTAGTTGCCCAGCGTCAGCGCATCAGCGACGAGCGCCTGAAACTCACCGAACCCGCACAAGGCCAGCCGCTGGATGTGTGCGTTGAGATGGAAACGGGCACTGGCAAAACGCTGGTGTATCTGCGCACGTTGTACCGTTTGAATGCGGTGTATGGGTGGAACAAATTCATCATTGTGGTGCCCACCGTCGCCATTCGTGCGGGCGTCATGGGCACATTGGCTGACTTTGGCGCGCAACTCGCCCAGCAAAACGGACTCAACCAACCCGTTCCTGCCTTTGAGTACGACAGCAGCCGTTTGCAGCAGCTTAAACAGTTCATCGACAGCCCAACTCCCGTCATCATGGTGATGAACAGCCAGGCCTTCGTGGGGCAAGGTCGCATCATCAGTAACGAAGAAAACGAAGCGCCACTCGATGGTTTGACGTGGTTGCAAGCGTTGGCTCGCTGCCGCCCTGTGGTGGTCATGGACGAGCCCCAAATGGGCATGGACACCGACGCTGCCCTCAAGGCCTTTGACGACATGAAGCCCTTGGCCAAGCTCCGTTACTCGGCCACGCACCACAAAGACCACGCCCGTAACTGCGTGTACCGACTAACGC
>JAHECM010000168.1 GCA_024641725.1 Limnohabitans sp.
GGCCACACCTGTTTGGCCCTGGCCGAGCTGTGCGCCGCCCCTGTTGCGCTGCTGGGCTGGCCTGCCGCTGCCACCGACGGGCCGCAAGGCCTGCGGGCCATGTGGGCACATTTGCCCACCCACGCGTCAGACTGGCGCGAGGCCTTGCAAGGGCCCTGTGTGCGGGTGGGCAGCGCAGACCGCTTGACTGGCCAGGAGGGGGCAGGCCAAGCGCCCGATCTGGGCCAGCCCATGGTGCTGGGTGGGCGCTCGGATGCGCCGCTGCTGTACCTGCGCCGCTACGCCGCCTACGAGGCCCGCGTGGGCCGTGGCTTGCTGCAGCGGGCGGGCGAGCCCTTGGCCGTGCCCGAGGACCGAGCGCGCCTGTGGCTGGACCGGTTTTTTGTGACCGAGCCTCGCCCAGAGCAGACCCCCGACCCCATCGACTGGCAAAAAATGGCCTGCGCCGTGGCCTTGCGTGCGCGCTTGTCGGTCATCACCGGCGGGCCGGGCACCGGCAAAACCTACACCGCGGCCCGATTGCTGGCCCTGCTGCTGGCGCTGCACGAGGGCGACACCCCCTTGCGCGTGGCCCTGGCCGCGCCCACCGGCAAGGCGGCAGCGCGGCTCAAACAGTCCATTGACAGCGCGCTGGGACAACTGCCCGTGCCGCAAGACGCGGGGCTGGACCTCAAGGCCCTGATCGACCGCATGGGCCCAGCCCGCACGCTGCACGCGCTCTTGGGCGCACGGCCCGACACGCGGCAGTTTCGCCACCACGCGGCCAAGCCGCTCGACGTGGACGTGCTGATCGTAGACGAAGCCTCGATGGTGCATTTGGAGATGAAGGACGCCCTGCTGCAAGCCCTGCCATCCGGGGCGCGGCTGGTGCTGCTGGGCGACAAGGACCAGCTCTCATCGGTCGAAGCGGGTGCGGTGCTGGGTGACTTGTGCCGCGACGCGTCGCAAGGCCGCTACAGCGCGGCCACCGCGCAGTTTGTGCAGGCGGTGGCGGGCCAAGGCGTGCCCACGCCGTATCTGGCCCAAGGCGATGCCGCCCCCGTGCTGGCCCAGCAAACCGTCATGCTGCGCGAAAGCCGCCGCTTCAAGGGCGCCATTGGCCAACTGGCCCTGGCCGTCAACCGAGGCGACGCCCCTGCCGCCCGCGCCGCGTTCTCTCTTGCAGGCGCGACGCCCGCATCGCGAGCATCTGCAACTGCAGGCGCGATGCCCCCGTCTCGCACAGCGGCCTCAGGCCACAGCGGTGCTTTGCTGGCCGTGCAACCCGCCAACCCCCAGGCGGTGTGCGACCTGGCCGTGGGCGCGAGCGGCCAAGCGTCTTACGCCGACTACCTGCACCTCATGCAACAAGGCCCCGCAGCCCAGGACGCTGAAGCTCACGCCGCTTGGGTGCGCAGCGTGCTCAAAGCGTTCGAGCGCTTTCGGGTGTTGTGCGCCGTGCACCAAGGCGACTGGGGCACCACCGCGCTCAATGCCGCTGTGCAAAAAGCGCTGGCCGACCAAGGCCTGCTCAAGCCCCAGGGCGAATGGTTTGCGGGTCGCCCCGTCATGGTCACCCGCAACGACACCCAGCTGGGCGTGTTCAACGGCGATGTGGGCTTGGTGCTGCCGGGGTTGGACGGCAAAGACAAAGCCTGGTTTCTGGACGGCCAAGCCCTGCGAGCGGTCAGCGTCATGCGGCTGGCGCAGGTGGACACCGCCTTTGTCATGACCGTCCACAAAAGCCAAGGCTCCGAGTTCGAGCACACCGCGCTGGTGCTGCCGCCCGGTGGTGCCGAGGTGCTCAGCCGCGAACTGGTCTACACCGGCATCACCCGCGCCCGCGAACAGTTCACCCTGGTCGAAGCCGAAGCGGGCTTGCTCGAAGCCGCCATCGCCCGCCCCAGCGTGCGCGCGAGCGGCTTGCAGCAGTGGTGGCTTTGACCGCTTGAAATCGCCCCGTGGGCGGGGCTCCCACATCCCTTGTAGGAGCGGTGCCCCCGCCGCGATCCGTTCGCTGCAGGGGCCTGCGTTGCCGCGGTGGCTTCAGCCGCCGTACCCCTCGCAAGCCCCCGCATTGGGTTTGCCTCGGCACTCGCGTTGCAGGCGCTTGTCGCGCTCGATGCGGGTTTCGGCGGGGCCTTTGTCGGCTGGGGGTTTGCGGGCTTTGGCGCGGGTGCTTTTGCCGGTGGGCGTGTTGGTGCTCGTGTTAGTGATCGTGTTGGTGCCCGCTTGCCCCTGCGCGGGGGCCCAGGCCAAGCCGGCGATCAAGGCGAGCAGTCCCAATGCTTTCATGCTTGTGTGCATGTTGTTCTCCCTGTGGTGGTGTCCGCATCTTAGGGGGCTCAGGCGCTCTCGCCAAGCGCCCCAATACGTGGGCGTCGGCGTCCAAAGCAGGAGCCCAAAGCTGACAGCGCCGGGGTGCACGACGGGTTAGCATGGGGGCATGAACACGCCAACCCCTTTTATTCGTCAAAC
This sequence comes from Limnohabitans sp., assembly GCA_024641725.1. GTDB lineage: Bacteria > Pseudomonadota > Gammaproteobacteria > Burkholderiales > Burkholderiaceae_C > Limnohabitans_A. The sequence goes on from JAHECM010000168.1 coordinate 2,458, forward strand.
CGTCCTCGATCTGGAGGAATCCCGCATCCGCGAAGTGGCCAATGCGGGCCTGGGCCGCAGCGATGTGCTGGCGTTTTGGTTTGGCGAGTCCGACGAGGTCACGCCAGACGTGGTGCGCCAAGCGGCCATCGAATCGCTGCAGCGCGGCGAAACCTTTTACGCCCACAACCTGGGCCTGCCCGAGCTGCGCCAGGCGGTGGCCGACTACATGAGTGGATTGCACGGAAAAAACCACCCGATTGGCACCGAGCGCATCGCCATCACCTCGGGCGGGGTGAATGCGCTGATGTTGGCTTTTCAGGCGCTGGTCGATGCCGGGGACGAAGTCGTTGCCGTCACCCCGGTGTGGCCCAACCTCACAGCGCAGCCGCTGGTCATGGGGGCGCGCCTGAAGTGCGTGAGCCTGCAAGCCGTGCACGGGCAGTGGACGCTCGACATGGCCGCGCTCAAAGCCGCCATCACGCCAAGCACCCGACTGCTGGTGCTCAACGCCCCCAACAACCCCACCGGCTGGACCTTGAACCGTGCCGAACAGGCCGAGATCTTGGCGCACTGCCGCGAGACGGGCACTTGGATTTTGGCCGACGAGGTCTATGAGCGGCTGTACTACGAGCGCGACACCGCCAATGGCTGTGCGCCGTCGTTTTTGGATGTGTCTGAGCCGGACGACCGTTTGGTCGTGGTGCACAGTTTCTCCAAAAGCTTTTTGATGACCGGCTGGCGTCTGGGTTGGCTGGTCATGCCACCCGCCATGACCCAGCCCGTGGGCAAGCTGATCGAGTTCAACACTTCGTGCATCTCGGTGTTCACCCAGCGCGCTGGCATCGCTGCGCTGCAGCACACCGCCGACATCACGCCCCGCGTGGTGGCCCACCTCAAGGCCTGCCGCGACACGCTGGTGCCGCTCTTGCAAGCGGTGCCGGGCGTGAACGTGGCCCCGGCCAGGGGCGGCATGTACGCGTTTTTTCAGATCGAAGGACACCCGGACACGGTGGCCACCGCCAAGCGGCTGGTGACCGAAGCGGGCTTGGGCCTGGCCCCGGG
>JAHECM010000195.1 GCA_024641725.1 Limnohabitans sp.
CGTTGGGTGGCGGCGCTGGTCGGGGGCTTTACCTTGCTGTTTTTGGCGCAACGCTGGCTGTTTCCCCCGCGCGCGGACAGCCCCCCGCCGCCACGTTGGCTGGGCGGTGTGCTGCTCACCGTCTCGGGCTTTACCAGTTTCATTGCGCACGCTGGCGGGCCACCGGTCAATGCCTACGTGATCCCGCTGCGGCTCTCGCCCGTGGTGTTTACTGGGACCATGGCTTTTTTATTTTTCTTTGTGAATATGGCCAAGTGGCTGCCCTACGCTTGGTTGGGATTGCTGGACTGGGGCAACTTCAGCACCTCGCTGGTGCTGTTGCCGCTGGCCCCATTGGGTGTTTGGATCGGTGTGCGCGTGTCGCGGCGCATCAGCCCGGTCGTGTTTTACCACTTCCTCACGGCGGGCATGCTGTTGACCGGCACCAAGCTGCTGTGGGATGGGCTGCATTGAGTTGGGCTGGACTGCAGGTTCAGGTGCTGGTGTTGAGGCAACATCATGCCCAGGCCAGAACCCATGACAGGAGAGCAGATCAAGACGCAGGCGCTCGTTAAGGGTGAACCCTGAAAGTGTCGCGGCACGGACAAGCCCCCCCGTGCAGTGACTCTAAAGTGATGGGTATGAAAACATTTGAAACATTGGCCGATTTGGCCGCTTGTGTGGGCCAACATGTGGCGACCAGCGATTGGGTGCTGATCACGCAGGACCAGGTCAACCGATTTGCCGACGCCACGGGTGACCACCAATGGATCCATGTGGACGTTGAACGGGCCAAGGACGGCCCATTTGGTGCGCCGATCGCTCACGGGTTTTTGACCTTGTCGCTGCTGCCGCAGTTTTTTGACAAAACAGTGCACGTCACCGAGGCCCGCATGGGCGTGAACTACGGCTTGAACAAAGTGCGTTTTGTGTCCCCTGTGCCTGTGGGCAGCCGTTTGCGGGCGCAGCTCAAGCTGAGCAGTGCAACGCCCATCGAGGGCCATGGTATGCAGATCCAGTGGGACGTGACCATTGAGCGCGAGGGCAGCGACAAGCCGGTGTGTGTGGCCGAGTCGCTGGCGCGTTTGTACGCTTGAGTTGGGCTTGAGCGAGGCCTGAATCAGGTCTGCAAGGGTGCGGTGGATTCGGCGGCACCGCCAAAGCCGTTTTGCCGCCACGCCTCGAACACGGTCACCGCCACGGCGTTGGACAGGTTCAGGCTGCGTTGGCCTTCACGCATGGGCAGTTTGATGCGCTGGGTCAACGCAAACCTCTCGCGCAGTTCGGGGGCCAGCCCCCGGGTTTCTGCGCCAAACACCAGCCAGTCGCCTGGCGCAAAAGCGACCCCGTGTGCCCCCCGGCTGCCACGCGTGGTCAAAGCAAACATGCGGTCTGCTTGGGGCTGTTCACTGGCCAAAAAAGCCTCCCAGTGGGCATGACGACGCAGTTGGGCGTACTCGTGGTAATCGAGTCCGGCGCGGCGCATGTGTTTGTCATCCATGGAGAACCCCAGCGGCTCAATCAAGTGCAGTGTGCAGCCGGTGTTGGCCGCCAAACGGATGATGTTGCCCGTGTTGGGCGGGATTTCGGGTTCGACCAGGACAATGTGAAACATGGTCGGTATTGTGCCCGGCTGGCTTGCCCGAGGGCTGAATGCGAGGGACATCAATGCGAGGGACCTGGCTGGGTGATATTTCGCAGTGTTGCACCTGTGTTACCAAGCGGCGCTGTCCCTTCGCTTGTCGGCATTCCTGTCAACGGGGGGGGGCGTGCGCCGCATCGGTGCGGGCCAGCACGATGGCGCTCACATGCGCGGCCCCCGCCTGTCGGAGCACTTGCGCCGCGGTGTGCAATGAGGCGCCGCTCGTCATCACGTCGTCCACCAGCACCAGGCGTTGCCCCCGCACTTCGTGTGCCCGCAAAGGGTCCAGGGCAAAAGCGCCGGTCAGATTGGCCAGGCGTTCCTTGCGTGGCAAGGTGCGTTGTGAAGGGGTGTCTCGGGTGCGCCACAGCAGTTGCGCGTCGGCTTTGGTCGGGGCCAATGCCCTTGCCAGCAGCCAAGATTGGTTGTAACCCCTCTGGGCCAGGCGTTCGCGCGACAAGGGAATGGGCAGCACCCGGTCTGCGGCGTCCAGCGTGTCGTCTACCCAGGCACTGCTCAGCATCAAGGTGGCCAGTGGCCTGGCCCAGCCGGGTTGGTCATGGAACTTGAGTCTGGCCACCAGCCCGATCCAAGGCCAGGTGTAGTGCGTGGCGCTCAGGCACAGGTCAAGCGGGGGCGGGTCTTTGAGGCAAGCGCCACAGCAAATCACGCCGTTTGGCACGGGCAGCGCGCAGCGCTGGCAGCGAGGCACGGGCCTGGCAAAGTGGGCGATGCAGTTGTCGCACACGGGTGGTGTGGGCCAGCTGCGGCAAATGGCGCAGCGGCTGGGCAGCCAGCCACCGATCCCGCCAAACGGGAGGTGCGCTGCTATCGCCTTGAGGAGCTTGAGAGCCATGGGTCAATATACTTCGGGCTTGTTGTGGCCAGCAAGGCCTCGCCCGAAACGCAAGCATGTCCTCTTCTGAACGCCCCCCCTCGATCGACCCCGTGGCTGCCGCGCACTGGGCGGCTCTGCCGCTGGCCCGCGAGGCGTCGCCCTGGCTTCATGAAGAGGTGGCCTCGCGCATGCTGGATCGGCTCGATTTCATCTGCTTGCAGCCCCAGGCTTGGGCGCATTGGGAGCCCTTGCGTGGTGGTTTGAAGGCGCATCAGGCGCTGGCCAAGCGCTATCCCACATCGCCAGCTTGGCTGGTGGCGGGGCAAGAGGGTGAGGCACAGGCGGCACAATCGGCGATCCGAGGGCGTTGGTGGCAAGCCAGCCGCTGGACAGCGCCGGCCCTGCACCTGGGTCTGCCGGCGGTGGGGGCGGTTCAGATGGTGTGGGCCAACATGCTGCTGCACCATGCGGCCGACCCGCAGGCCTTGATTCGGGCGTGGCACCAGGCATTGGCGGTTGACGGGTTTTTGATGTTTTCCTGCTTTGGCCCCGATACATTGCGCGAATTACGTCAAATCCATGCCCAAAAAGGATGGCCCGAGCCTGCCCACGAGTTCACCGACATGCACGATTGGGGTGACATGCTGGTGCAAGCGGGCTTTGCCGAGCCCGTCATGGACATGGAGCGCATCACGCTGAGCTACGAGACGCCCGAGCGGTTACTGGCCGAGTTGCGCGAATTGGGGCGCAATTTGCATGTACAAAGGTTCACCGGCCTGCGCGGGCGGGCATGGCGGGACGAATGGCTGCAAGCCCTGCAGGCCTTGGCTCGGCCGGACGAGCAGGGCCGCTTGTGCCTGAGCTTTGAGGTGGTGTATGGCCACGCGCTCAAGCCTGCGCCACGGCACAAAGTGCAGGCGCAGAGCCAGATTGACCTGCAAGACATGCGCAAAATGCTCGGCGCCAAGGCGGGACAGCCGCGTCAGCTTTGAGAAATATCAAAACCCCTTCGCAAGTCAGGTAAAATCCGCCGCTGTTTCGTCCGTCCAATGGGCCCGGTGTTTGTCGGGTCCTGAAAGTTAACCTGTGTCTAATCCGGCCTACCAGTTCGCTCAGGTGTCGGGTCCCAGTGTGAGCTGGCGGCTGCGGCGCAATTGCTCGGTGTCGCCCAGCCAGTTGGCTGTCGCGTACGGCATGCTGTGCTGGGTCTCGCTGACTGTTGGGGTGTTTTTTTGGATGCAGGGTGCCGCTTTGATACTGGCTTTTGCCGGTGTGGAGCTGCTGGCGGTGGGTGTGGCCTTTTTGGTCTATGCCCGCCACGCCACGGATGGTGAGTGGATTTCCCTGCAGGGCGCGAGCTTGGTGGTGGAAAGCGAAACCGCAGGCCGCAAGGTGCGGGCCGAGTTTGAACGCCAATGGGTTCGGGTTGAACCCACGGCGGGCGAGCACAGCCTGATCGAATTGTCTGGCCGGGGACGAAGGATTGAGGTGGGGCGCTATGTGCGTCCCGAACTCCGTCAGGTGCTGGCGGGGGAAATCAGAAGGGCTTTGCGTTCTGCGTGAAGCCTGGTTCCAGCCGCATGCGGCCGGTGCCATGGGTGTGGGATCTAACCGAGACTTGGAAGTTTGTGAGAACCATGAAGAACATTTCCAGAAAACTGGCTTCGCTGCTGTCCCGTGCGGGCATCTACACGGGGGTGATGCTGGCCACAGCGGCCCATGCCGTCAACGACCTGCCTGGCGGCCCTGCCGTCAATCAGCTCAACTTTGCACCGCCGGTGACCAAAATCGCCGAAGAGCAGCACTGGCTGCACTGGATGATGCTGATCATCTGCACGGTCATTTTTGTGGCAGTTTTTGGCGTCATGTTCTATTCCATCTGGAAGCACCGCAAGTCGGTGGGCCACAAGCCAGCGACTTTCAGCGAATCCGTGACCGTTGAAATTTTGTGGACGGCTGCCCCCTTCATCATCGTGATCTTGATGGCGCTGCCAGCCACCAAAGTGTTGGTTGCCCAAAAGGACACCACCAATGCAGATCTGACCATCAAGGCCACCGGTTACCAGTGGAAATGGGGTTACGACTACATCAAGGGCGAAGGCGAAGGCTTGAGCTTCATCTCCACCCTGGACTCAGCCCAGCGCGCCATGTCCAACGCGGGTAAGCCAGAAGGCGATAACTACCTGCTCAAAGTGGACAACCCCTTGGTTGTGCCTGTGGGCAAAAAAGTGCGTGTCATCACCACGGCCAGCGACGTGATCCATGCCTTCGCCGTGCCTGCATTCGGTATCAAGCAAGACGCCATTCCTGGTTTTGTGCGTGACACCTGGTTCCGCGCTGAGAAGACCGGTGATTTTTATGGCCAGTGCCAAGAACTCTGCGGCAAAGAACACGCTTACATGCCCATCCATGTGAAGGTGCTGTCGGCCGAAGATTACGCCAAGTGGGTCGAAACCGAGAAGAAAAAACAAGCCGCCAAAGCCGATGACCCCTCCAAAGTCTGGGCTTTGGACGATTTGGCCAAACGTGGCGAAAAAGTCTATGCCGCCAATTGCGCTGCTTGCCACCAAGCCAACGGCAAGGGCGCTGGTCCGATCAAGCCAGTCGATGGTTCTGCCGTCGTGCTTGACGCCGACAAGTTGAAGCAAGTGGCTGTGCTGCTCAATGGTCAAAACAACGGTGCCATGCCTTCGTGGAAAGCGCTGTCGGACACCGAAATTGCCGCTGTGATCACTTACACCAAGAACAACTGGTCCAACAAGACTGGGCAGATCGTGCAACCGGCCGATGTGCTGGCGGCTCGCAAATAAGCCTGAACTGTATAAATTAAGAGGAAATCAAGATGAGTGCTGTTCTCGACCACCACGGTCATGACCATGACCACGCCCATGACGACCACGGCCACGCGCCTGCGGGCTGGCGTCGTTGGGTCTATGCGACCAACCACAAAGACATCGGTACGCTGTACCTCTTGTTCAGCTTCGCGATGTTGATGATCGGTGGCGTTTTGGCCTTGCTGATCCGTGCCGAGCTGTTCCAGCCTGGCTTACAAATCGTCAACCCTGAGCTGTTCAACCAGTTCACGACCATGCACGGTCTGATCATGGTGTTCGGCGCGATCATGCCCGCCTTCGTGGGTTTCGCCAACTGGATGCTGCCGCTGCAAATCGGCGCGTCTGACATGGCTTTTGCCCGCATGAACAACTTCAGCTTCTGGCTGATGATCCCGGCTGGCCTGATGTTGGCGGGTTCCTTTTTCATGCCCGGCGGTGCCCCCGCTGCAGGCTGGACACTCTACGCACCTTTGACCCTGCAAATGGGTCCTTCCATGGACGCTGGTATTTTTGCCATGCACATCCTGGGTGCTTCGTCCATCATGGGCTCGATCAACATCATCGTCACCATCTTGAACATGCGCGCCCCTGGCATGACCCTGATGAAGATGCCCATGTTCGCTTGGACCTGGTTGATCACCGCTTACCTGCTGATCGCGGTGATGCCCGTGTTGGCCGGCGCGATCACCATGACGCTGACCGATCGCCACTTTGGCACCAGCTTCTTCAACCCCGCTGGCGGCGGTGACCCGGTCATGTACCAGCACATTTTCTGGTTCTTCGGTCACCCTGAGGTGTACATCATGATCTTGCCGGCTTTCGGCATCATCAGCCAGATCGTGCCCGCTTTTGCCCGCAAAAAGTTGTTCGGCTATGCCTCCATGGTGTACGCGACTTCTTCGATCGCCATCCTTTCGTTCATCGTCTGGGCGCACCACATGTTCACCACCGGCATGCCGGTGACTGGCCAGTTGTTCTTCATGTACGCCACGATGCTGATCGCTGTGCCGACCGCTGTGAAGATCTTCAATTGGATCGCCACCATGTGGCGCGGCTCCATGACCTTTGAAACCCCGATGCTGTTTGCCGTGGGGTTCATCTTTGTGTTCACACTCGGTGGCTTCACGGGTTTGATTTTGTCGATGGCTCCCATCGACATCCAGATGCAAGACACGTACTACGTGGTGGCTCACTTCCATTACGTGCTGGTGGCGGGCTCCTTGTTTGCCTTGTTTGCAGGCGTTTACTACTGGATCCCCAAGTGGACCGGTGTCATGTACAACGAAGGCCGCGGCAAGCTGCACTTCTGGTGGTCGCTGATCTCCTTCAACGTCACCTTCTTCCCGATGCACTTCTTGGGTCTGGCAGGCATGCCCCGTCGCTATGCCGACTACCCCATGCAGTTCACCGACTTCAACATGATCGCGTCTGTGGGTGCGTTCTTCTTCGGTTTTGCGCAGGTGTACTTCTTCCTGTTCATCATCGTTCCAGCCATGCGCGGACAAGGTGCCAAAGCGCCTCAAAAGCCATGGGAAGCCGCTGAAGGCCTGGAGTGGGAAGTTCCCTCGCCTGCACCGTTCCACACCTTTGAAAACCCACCCAAGCTGGACGCCACCGCGACCCGCGTGATCGGTTGATGTTTTGATGGCAAAACAAATGACGCCCGAACAAAAGAAGAGCAACCTGCGACTTGGCCTGATCTTGGCTTCGGTGGCGGTGGTGTTCTTCATTGGCTTCATGGCCAAGATGGTCATGCTGCGCGGCTGAGGTCAACGGGATGAATCTGCGCTCTGAAAACCTGAAAATGGTCGGCAAACTGGCGGTTGTGACCGCGGGTATGTTCGCTTTCGGGTACGCGCTCATCCCGATCTACAAGCACATTTGTGAAATCACTGGCATCAACATTTTGTCCGTGGCTGAGCGCCAAGTGCCTGGCAGTGCCCTGACGGGAGACGCTGCCAGACTGCCGGTCAACAGCCAAGTGGATTTGAGCCGAACCATCACCGTCGAGTTTGATGCCAATGCGCGTGGCCCCTGGGAGTTCAAACCCCAAAAAAGCTCGCTGCAAGTGCACCCTGGCGAGTTGGCCACGGTGATGTACGAGTTTCAAAATGTGCAAAACCGCCGCATGGCGGCCCAAGCCATTCCGAGCTACGCACCGCACCAAGCGGCCAGCCACTTCAACAAAATCGAGTGTTTCTGCTTCAACCAGTACACGCTGGAGCCTGGCGAGAAAAAGCAGTGGCCCGTGACCTTTGTGATCGACCCCAAGTTGTCCAAAGACGTGAGCACCATCACCTTGTCCTACACCTTCTTTGAAGTGGGGGGCAAAACCCCGACTGCACCCGTGGCTCAAAGCCACGCCGCCACAGGGGTCGGGTCATGAGCAGCAAGGCCGTGACACCCTCTCGCAAAGCGTCTATTTTTCGCACCGTTCAGGCGGTGCTCTGGTCCTTTTTGGGGATTCGCAAGCAAGCGGATTGCCAAACAGACACAGAAAACCTGAATCCGTTTCACATCGTTGTGGTGGGAATCGCGATCGCATTGATCTTCGTGCTGGGGCTGATCGCCCTGGTCAATTGGGTGGTGGTTCAGCCCACCGGTTTTTAACCCGCAGATTTGAGTTTCCAAGAAAAGAGAGCAGGAGTCCCCATGAGTTCGACCGCACACGGCACCACGCCTTACTACTACGTCCCGCACGCTTCACGTCACCCCGTGATGGCTGCGATTGGTCTGTTTTTCGTCATCCTGGGCGCAGGCCAGTGGATCAACGGCGCCGACTGGGGCAAATACTCCCTGTACCTTGGCCTGATTTGGTGGCTGACGGTTTTGTACCAGTGGTTCAAAGAAGCCATCGCCGAGAGCGAGGGCGGCATGTATGGCCACAAGATCGACTTGTCCTACCGCTGGAGCATGACCTGGTTCATCTTCTCTGAGGTGATGTTCTTTGGTGCCTTCTTCACCGCCTTGTGGTGGGCTCGTACCCACTCGGTGCCAGCGCTGGGTAGCCTTGACAACGCCCTGATCTGGCCTGACTTCAAGGCCGTCTGGCCGACACTGGCTGCGGGTGCGACCGCATCGCCAGCGGGCATTGTGGAACCTTTCCAGACCATGACCCCCTTCTGGTTGCCTACCATCAACACTGGTTTGCTCTTGACTTCTGGCGTGACCTTGACCATCGCTCACCACGCTTTGCAGCATGGTGACCGCGCTAAAACGATCAAATTCATGTGGATGACCGTCATCTTGGGCTTGGTCTTCTTGTTCGTGCAGGGCTACGAGTACGCCCACGCATGGAGCGAAATGAACCTCAAACTGTCTTCCGGTGTGTACGGTTCGACCTTTTACATGCTGACCGGCTTCCACGGTTTCCACGTGTTTGTCGGCATGTTGATGCTGCTGTTCATCACTTTGCGCTTGCAAAAAGGCCACTTCACCACCGAGCGTCACTTCGGTTTTGAAGGTGCCGCCTGGTACTGGCACTTTGTGGACGTCGTCTGGTTGGGCCTGTACATCCTGGTTTACTGGATGTGATCTTTTTGGCCTAGGCCCCCTAAAAAAGCGCCCTCAGGGCGCTTTTTTTGTGCGGGCTTGAATGGACCTCGTGAACCGATGGATCAGGCCCCAGCGGGAATGCCCGAAGGCTGAATCCAGCCCATCTTCCAAGACACCAGCACGCAGATGAACAACAAGATGGAAAACCCCACCCTGAACGCCAGCGCTTTGGCCATATGGCCTTTGCGCGGCGCAGCACCCTCTTCGGTGCGGGTGCCACCTTTCATCATGTACACCAACGCCATGACCAAACTGGCCAAAATGGCCACAAAAGCAAATGCAACAAGGATTTTCATGAAAGCGATTATCCAATGACTGCGCCCATGCTTCGGCGCACCTTGATCTTACTGGCCGCAGCCTTGGGTGTGGTGCTCACCGCTGCCTTGGGTTTTTGGCAGTTGGACCGTGCTGCGCAAAAACAGGCCTTGGCGGATGAACGCTCGGCCAAGTCCGCCATGCCGCCGCTGGATGGGGCCAGTCTCGGGCAAGCGGGCGACTCTGAGGCCAACCGGTTGGGCTTGCTGTACCGACCCATCGCCTTGCGAGGGACTTGGCTGGAGCCTTTCACGGTGTATTTGGACAACCGGCAAATGCAGGGGCGTGCAGGTTTTTACGTGGTCACACCCTTGGCTTTGAGCGACGCCAAAGCGGTGGTGTTGGTGCAGCGGGGCTGGGTGCCTCGTTCATTCACGGACCGCAATGCCTTGCCCGCCGTGAGCACACCGACTGGCGAGGTGACGGTTCAAGGCCATTTGGCCCCATGGCCTTCACGGATGTATGAGCTGGGTGGCGATGAAGCCGGTCCAATACGGCAAAATCTCGACTTGGCGATTTACCGGCGTCAAACGGCGAAGGCCATGCTCGAAATCAGCGTGGTTCAAACCGGCGCAGCCTCCGATGGGCTGTTGCGCGAGTGGCCTCAGGTTGCCAGTGGGGTTGAAAAGCACCATGGTTACGCCTTTCAGTGGTTTGGGCTCAGCGCCCTGATTGCATTACTTTATGTCTGGTTCCAAATTGTCCAACCCACCCGAAAACAAGCAACGACTTGACGCCCCCTTGGGCATGACCGTGCACGACATGCCTCAGCCCGGCGCTGTGGCGCAAGCCGATGGACAAAGAACCCGCATGGGCCGTTTCAAAATGTTGGCGGTCATGCTGGTCTGCGCTGCACCGGTGATCGCCTCCTATTTCACCTATTACGTGGTGCGCCCCGAGTCGCGGCGCAACTACGGCGAACTGGTCACCCCGCCCAAGCCCTTGCCCGCTGTGCTGGCGACAGACATGAAGGGTCAAGCTGTGCCCATGGGCAGCCTGAAGGATCAGTGGCTGCTGGTCAGCGTGGGCTCGGGCGCTTGCAACGAGGCTTGCCAAAAAAATCTGTACTTCCAGCGCCAGCTGCGTGAAATTTTGGGCAAAGACAAAGAGCGCATGGACCGGGTCTGGCTCATCCAAGACGAGGCCCCCGTGCCCGAGAGCTTGCTGCCTGCTTTGCGCGACATGGCGGTGTTGCGCTTGCCTGCGGCCGACGTGCAAGCGTGGCTCAGCCCGGCCGCTGGCCAAGCGCTTGAAGATCACCTGTACGTCGTCGACCCCATGGGTCACTGGATGATGCGGTTCCCCGCCCACATGGACGTGGCCTCTGCCTCCAAGGCCAAAAAAGACTTGGAGCGCCTGATGCGTGCCTCCGCCTCTTGGGACAAAGACGGGCGCTGAGTCATGCAGGTCGATTTGTACAACCTCGATCCGCTGCTGCAGCTCTTGGGCCTGGGCGTGCTGGTCGCGGGCGTGCCGCTGGCCTGGTTTTGGCGGCGCAACCGCCATGCCCTGCCCGCCCAAAGGCTCAAGGCGCTGACGCTGCTCACCTTGGTGCTGACCTTTGAGTTGGTGATGGTGGGGGCGTTCACGCGGCTGACCGACTCGGGGCTGGGCTGTCCGGACTGGCCGGGCTGCTACGGCAGCGCCACCCCGATGGGAGCGCAAGCGCACATCAGCGCTGCCCAAACCGCCATGCCCACAGGCCCGGTCACGCATGGCAAAGCCTGGGTGGAAATGGTGCACCGCTACATGGCCACGGGCGTGGGCGTGCTCATCGTGACCCTGTGCGTCATGACTTGGCGGCAACGCCGCCGGGACCCCGCGCTGGCCGTCAACCCTGCTTGGCCCACCCTCACTGTGCTGTGGGTCTGCCTGCAAGGCGCTTTTGGCGCTTTCACGGTGACCATGAAGCTGTTTCCGCTGATTGTGACCCTGCACCTTTTGTTGGCGCTGGGCCTGCTGAGTTTGTTGACCGCGCAAGCTGTGCGCTACGACGGTTGGCAAAGCGTTGCGTTGCCAGGTTCAGCGCGCAAGCTGTTGTGGCTGGCGTTTGTTGCGCTGTGGATTCAAATGGCGCTGGGGGGCTGGGTCAGCACCAACTACGCCGTGTTGGCGTGCAACGGCTTTCCGGCGTGCAACGGCCAGTGGTGGCCAGACTTTCAAACCGCAGGTTTTGCCCTGTGGCGTGAGCTGGGCCACGGCAGCGATGGGCAGGTGCTGCCCTTTGCTGCCTTGACCAGCATCCATGTGGTGCACCGCAGCATGGCCTGGGCCGTGCTGGCGCTTTTGTTGGGCCTGGGCTGGCGCTTGGGCAAGGTGCCCGGCTTGGCCCGGCCTGCCAAAGCCTTGTTGGCCTTGGCTGGCCTTCAGTTCCTGACCGGATTGAGCAACGTGGTGCTGGACTGGCCCTTGCTGTCCGCTGTGCTGCACACTGCTGGGGCTGCGGCTCTGGTGATCGTTTTGACCTGGGCGCTGGCGCTCAGCCGCCGGGCCGGGTCGTCAGACTTGCCCGCGCCCACTCCTTTTGATTCAAGGCCCCTTGCATGAGCACTGCCCCTGTTTTCTCTGCCGCCTCCGTGTGGCGACAGTACTCCGCACTGACCAAGCCCAGGGTGGTGCAATTGATCGTGTTTTGCGCCCTGATCGGCATGGTTTTGGCGGTGCCAGGCGTGCCCAGTGGGCCCGAAGTGGTGTTGGGCCTGTGGGCCTGCCTGGGCATCTGGCTGGTGGCCGGGGCTGCTGCGGCGTTCAACTGCTTGGTCGAAAAATCCATTGACGCCAAAATGAAACGCACCGCTTGGCGACCCACCGCCAAGGGTGAACTCAGCGACCGTCAGGCCTTGCTGTTTTCTGCGGCCCTGTGCGCTGCGGGCTCGCTCATTTTGTACATCATGGTCAACCCCCTGACCATGTGGCTGACCTTCGCCACCTTTGTCGGTTACGCCATTGTTTACACCGTGATCCTCAAGCCCCTGACCCCGCAAAACATCGTCATTGGCGGCGCCAGCGGCGCCATGCCGCCGGTGCTGGGCTGGTCGTCCATGACGGGCGATGTTGGCCCAGAGGCGCTGATTTTGTTCCTCATTATCTTTTTGTGGACCCCCCCGCACTTCTGGGCGCTGGCGCTGTACCGGGTGGAGGACTACCGCAAGTCCGGCCTGCCCATGTTGCCCGTGACGCATGGCAACGCCTTCACCCGATTGCAGATATTGCTCTACACCGTGGTGCTGATGGCCGCTTGCCTGATGCCCTTTGTGTACGGCATGAGCTCTTGGCTTTACTTGCTGGTGGCTGTGGTCCTGAGCCTGGGCTTCATGGGCTATGCCGTGGCGCTGTGGCGCAACTACTCTGACGAGCTGGCGCGCAAGACCTTTCGTTTTTCATTGATCCACCTGAGCGCTTTGTTCGCGGCGCTGCTGGTGGACCATTACCTGTTCTGAGGCTTCTATGCACAAACGCCAATTCCTCACTGCTGCGGGTGCGGGTCTTTTGCTGGCCGCTTGCGGTCAAGACAAACCGGCTTTCAAGGGGGTGGACATCACCGGCGCAGACTATGCCAAAGGCTGGTCTTTGCCCGACCAACATGGCCAAGTGCGCACTTTGCAAGACTTTGCGGGCAAAGTGGTGATCGTCTTTTTTGGCTACACCCAATGCCCCGACGTGTGCCCCACCTCCATGCAGGAGCTGGCCGAGGTCAAACGCTTATTGGGTGCGGATGGCGACAAGCTGCAAGGCGTGTTCATCACCCTCGATCCGGAGCGCGACACCGCCGAGTTGTTGGCCCCCTACATGGCCAACTTCGACGCCAGCTTTGTGGCCCTGCGCCCCACGGCCGAGCAGCTGGCTGTGCTGGCCAAGGACTTCAAGATCTATTACAAAAAGGTCGACGGCAAAACCCCCACCAGCTACACCATGGACCACTCTGCAGGCAGCTACAGTTTTGACCCCAAAGGCCACGTGCGCTTGTTCAACCGTTACGGCAGTGGCGCAGCCGCCCTGGCCGCCGACGTGAAGCTGCTGCTGCAGGGCGTTTGACGCTCAATTCAATTCGATTTTTTGCTGGCGAATGATGTCGCCCAGCGCTTGCGTGTCCGCACGAATGCGGTTTTTCAGCCCCTCGGGCGAGGAGCCCACCACCTGCCAGCCTTGCTGGAACAAGCGCTGTCGCATTTCTGGGCTGCGCACGATCTCACTGACGGTGGCTGAGAGTTTTTGCAATGTGGCCTCAGGCATGCTGGCCGGGGCAGCCACGGCATTCCAAATTTCCAGTTGGTAGCCTTGGACTCCGGCGTCGGCCAGGCTGGGCACTTCGGGCACCAGGGCGCTGCGTCCGCTGCTGGTGCTGCCGATGGCGCGCAGCTTGCCAGCGCGCACTTGCGCCATGGCCAAAGCCGGGGGCAGCAAAGCCAGTTGCACTTGCCCCCCGAGCATGGCGTTGATGATTTGCGGGTTGCCCGGGTAGGGCACATGCACCGGGTCAATGCCCGCTTTGGCTTTGAGCAGTTCCATGCCCAGGTGTGCCACGGTGCCCACGCCAGGCGAGCCATAACTCCATTGCTGACCGGCCTTGCGGGCTTGCGCCAGCCATTGGGCGGGGGTGTTTGCGCCAGTTTGGGGCGGGGTCGTCAGCAGCAGCGGAGCGGTGCCGATCAGGCTCACTGGCGCCAGGTCTTTGAGGGGGTCGTAAGGCACCTTGGGGTTCAAGATGCGGGCAATCGTCATGTTGCCGTTGATCATCAGGCCCAGCGTATGGCCATCGCTGGCCTTGGCCACAAAGTCGGCGGCGATGTTGCCGCCCGCGCCCACCTTGTTGTCGACGATCACCGGCTGCCCCAGGGCTTTGCCCAAAGGCTCGGCCAGCGCGCGTGCTGTCAAGTCGGGGCTGGAGCCCGCCGGAAAGCCCACCACCAAGTGAATCGGTTTGATGGGCCAGTCGGCGGCGAAGGTGGGGAGTTGAAGCGCTAGCAAGCTGGCGGCGGCAAAGAGGGCGCGGCGAGAAATCAGGGTCATGGCGGGTCAAAAGGGTTGGACTGTGGTCGGGTGGGGCCATCTTAGCCACAACCGGGCATGAAAAACCCGGCCTTGGCCGGGTTGTCGGGGGACAAGCAAGGTGCGGTTCAAGCGAACTCGACCAGTGCCTTTTTCATTTTTTTCATGGCGGCCACCTCGATTTGGCGGATGCGCTCGGCGCTCACACCGTATTCGGCGGCCAACTCGTGCAGCGTCATGCCGCCCGAGCCGTTGTCGTTGACTTTGAGCCAGCGCTCTTGCACGATGCGGCGGCTGCGCTCGTCCAAGACTTGCAATGCGGCCACCAAGCCGTCGCTCGCCAGCAGGTCGCGTTGGTGCGACTCGATCATGGCGGTGGGCTCGTGCTGGGTGTCGGCCAGATAGGCAATGGGGCCAAAAGCCTGCTCGCCGTCGTCGGACGGAGCCGGGTCCAGCAACACGTCGCCGCCCATCATGCGGGTCTCCATCTCCAGCACTTCTTCGCGCTTGACGTTCAGTTGGGTGGCCATTTTGGCCACTTCCGAAGGGGACAAGGTGTCGCGGTGCGTGCCTTCTTCGAGTTGGGCTTTGAAGCCCTGCTTCATGGAGCGCAGGTTGAAAAACAGTTTGCGCTGGGCCTTGGTGGTGGCCACTTTGACCATGCGCCAGTTTTTCAGGATGTATTCGTGGATTTCGGCCTTGATCCAGTGCAGCGCATAGCTCACCAAGCGCACGCCTTGCTCAGGGTCGAAGCGTTTGACGGCCTTCATCAGCCCGATGTTGCCTTCTTGGATCAAATCGCCGTGGGGCAGACCGTAGCCCAAATATTGGCGCGAGACGGAGACGACCAAGCGCAGGTGCGAGAGCACCAGTTTGCGGGCGGCTTCAAGGCTGTCGTGGTCTTTGAGTTGGCGGGCGGCCTCTTGCTCCTCCTCGAGGGTGAGCATGGGCATGCGGTTGACCGCAGAAATATAAGCGTCCAGGTGGCCGAGCGAGGGCACAACCGCCCAAGGGTTGCTCAAGGTCACGGCCGTGGCGGGTGATCCAGTTTGAATGGTCATTCCAGAACTCCTTTCAGAATGGGCTTGATTTTAGCAGTCGCAGGGGGAGAGTGCTAAGCGGCTGAAAAGAGCAGTTGTGACAAGGGGTTACAGCCCAAACGGTCAGCTTTGAACCACCAATTGCGCAGGGCCAGCGGCCACACGGCCGACCACTCCGGCGTCTTCAAAGCCCTTGTCCCGGAAGGCGATCAGCACCGCGTCCAGGCTGTCCGGGCTGCAGGCCACCAGCAGGCCACCGCTGGTTTGGGGGTCGGTCAGCAGGGCCTGATCTGGGGCGGCAAAGTGCGCGGGCACCTGCACGTTGTGGCCGTAACCGGCCCAGTTGCGCCCCGAGGCACCGGTGACCATGCCCTGTTCGGCCAGGTCGCGCACACCGGCCAACAAAGGCACGCTGGCCCAGTCGATCTCGACGGTGCAGCCCGAGCCTTTGGCCATTTCGAGCGCATGGCCTGCAAGGCCAAAGCCCGTCACATCGGTGATGGCGTGCACGCCGGGCAGCGCCGCCAGCGCAGGGCCTGGGGTGTTCAGGCGGGTGGTGGTGGCGATCATTTGGGTGTAGCCCTCGGGCGACAAAGCGTTCTTTTTGAGCGCGGCAGACAGCACACCCACGCCCAGGGGCTTGCCCAGCACCAGCACGTCGCCCGGGCGGGCGTCGGCATTGCGCTTGATGCGGCTGGGGTGAACCAGGCCCAGAGCCACTAGGCCATAAATGGGCTCGACCGAGTCGATGGTGTGTCCCCCTGCGATCGGGATGCCGGCCGCTTGGCAGACGCTGGCACCGCCTTCCAAAATCCGGCCAATGGTCTGGGTGGACAAGACATTCACCGGCATGCCCACCAGGGCCAGCGCCAAGATGGGGGTGCCGCCCATGGCGTACACGTCACTGATGGCGTTGGTCGCGGCGATGCGGCCAAAGTCAAAGGGGTCGTCCACGATGGGCATGAAAAAGTCGGTGGTGGCGATCAGCGCCTGCTCGTCATTGAGTTGGTAAACCGCCGCATCGTCGGCAGTCTCGATGCCAACCAGCAATTCTTTGGGCACCGGCAGCGCATGGGTGCTCTTGAGGATGTCGGACAGCACGCCGGGGGCGATTTTGCAGCCGCAGCCACCGCCGTGAGACAAAGAGGTCAGGCGCGGTTCGTTCAAGGGTGTGGTCGTCATGGGGGCTGTTCAAGCTAAAAGGGCCTGCGCGAATTCGCGGGCGTTGAATGTTTCCAGGTCTTCGAGTTGCTCGCCCACCCCGATGAAATACACCGGGATGGCTTTTTCGCGGGCAATCGCACACAACACGCCACCTTTGGCCGTGCCGTCCAGCTTGGTCACGATCAAGCCCGTCAGGCCCAGCGTGTCATCAAACGCCTTGACCTGGGCCAAGGCGTTTTGTCCGGTGTTGCCGTCGATGACCAGCAGCACCTCATGGGGGGCTGAGGCATCGGCCTTTTGCACCACGCGCTTGATCTTTTTGAGCTCTTCCATCAGGTGCAGTTGGGTGGGCAGGCGGCCTGCCGTGTCCACCAGCACCACGTCTTTGCCACGGGCGCGACCGGCGGTCACAGCGTCAAAGCTCACGGCCGCCGGGTCACCGCCTTGCTGGCTGACGATCTCGACCGTGTTGCGGTCGGCCCAAACGGCGAGTTGCTCCTTGGCGGCGGCGCGGAAGGTGTCGGCAGCGGCCAGCAGCACGCTCGCGCCGCTGTCGGCCAGGTGCTTGGTCAGCTTGCCAATCGAGGTGGTTTTGCC
>JAHECM010000187.1 GCA_024641725.1 Limnohabitans sp.
GTGCGCTCCAGCAGTTGGATGCCCAGGCCCTCGGTGTCCATGCCGCAGCCCGTGCCGTGGGTCAAAGCGACCACGCCATCCACATTCGGAAAGTGGGCCAAGGCTTGCGGGTTGTTGCGTTTGGAAAAATGGTCGGCAATGGCGCGTGCGGCCGTGGCCGAGCAGTTCACGCTCGACAGCACCCCGATGTAGTTGCGTGTGGCCACACGGTCATCTGAGCGCTTGTAGCCCATGAATGTTGCTTGCTTGCGCACAGGTTCGGGCTTGACGTCTTGGCCAATGGCGTAGTCGCGCTCAAAGTCACCTTTGTCGGGCCCCATGTTCAGGTTGTGCGTGTGCACATGCTCGCCCGGGCCAATGGCTTGGCTGGCAAAGCCAATGATTTGGTTATAGCGGCGCACAGGCTCGCCCACCGCGATGGCGCGAGCGGCGATTTTGTGCCCCGGTGGGACCAAGCCTTTGACGGGCACGCCCTCGACCGAGCTGCCGCTCATCAACTGGGCGCGGGCGATGACCACGTCATCGGCGGGGTGCAAACGAATGAAAGTGCTCATGGCAAAGCCTCAATAAAACTGCTTGGGCAGCCACAGCACCAAGCTGGGCACGTAGGTGATGACCACCAAGCTGCCCAAGAGCGGGAACAGCCAAGGCAAGATGGCGCGGGTGGTGGCCTCCACACTCAGGCGGGCCACGCGGGCCAGCACAAACAGCACCATGCCCATGGGCGGGTGCAGCAAACCGATCATCAGGTTGAGCACCATGACCAGACCAAAGTGCACCAGGTCAATGCCCAGTTTTTGGCAAATCGGTACCAAAATAGGCACCAAGATGGTGATGGCGGCAGTCGGCTCCAAAAAGCAGCCGACAAACAGCATCAACAAGTTGGCCATCAGCAAAAACATCCATGGCTCTTGCGTGAAACCCAGCACCCAACTGCCAATCGCTGTGGTCACACCGGTGGCCGTGAGCATCCAGCCAAAAATGCTGGCTGCGGCCACGATGAACAGCACGGTGGCCGTGGTCTCCACCGTGTCCAAGCAGATCTTGACGAACATCTTGAAGTTGAGCGTGCGGTACCAAAAGAAGCCCAAGGCGATGGCCCAGACGCAAGCTGCGATCGCGCCCTCGGTGGGGGTGAACACGCCCGTGGTCATGCCGCCGATCAAGAGCACGGGCGTCATGATGGGCAGCACGGCTTGAAAGTTGAAAAACTTGTCGGCGGCGAACAACACAAACAAAGCGCCAAACACGGTGATTTGCGGGGGTGTTCCGGCCACTGTCACCAGCCACCAAATGGACAAAGGCCAGCCCACGACCACGGCGGTTTCGATCAGCGCCTTGATCACCTTGGACCACTCAAATTGGACGTCAGCGCCCCAGCCGTTTTTGTGCGCGAAATAAGCCACAGTCAGCATCATCAAGAGGGCCATCAAAATGCCCGGCAAGATGCCGGCCAAGAACAAGGCGCCCACCGAGACGTTGGCCATCATGCCGTAGATCACGAAGGGCAAGCTGGGCGGAATGATCGGCCCCAGCGTGGCCGATGCGGCCGTGACGCCCACCGCAAACTCGGTGCTGTAGCCATGGTCTTTCATGGCCTTGATCTCGATGGTGCCCAGGCCCGCGGCGTCCGCAATGGCCGTGCCGCTCATGCCTGCAAACACCACCGAGCCCACCACGTTGACGTGGCCGAGCCCGCCTTTGAGCCAGCCCACCAAGGCCAGCGCGTAGTTGTAGATGCGGTTGGTGATGCCCGCGTTGTTCATCAGGTTGCCGGCCAAAATGAAAAACGGCACGGCCAACAGCGGAAAGCTGTCGATGCCCGAGACCATGCGGTGGATCACCACAAACGGTGGCGAGCTGTCCACAAAGAACAAATACAGCAAGGAGGCCCCGGCCATGGCGATCGCCACCGGAATGCCGCCACTCATCAGGAGCAAGAAAAGAATTTTCAACATGGGAGGGCTTTCTGGAGGGGCGGTGATCAGCGGTCGGTCATTTCGGACTCGGGTCGTTCGAGCACGGTGTAGCCACGTTGCCAGTGGATGCGCATGACCCAGATGGCGCGCAGGCACATGGTTGCAAATCCGGCCATCACCACGCCATAGACCAAGTTCATGGGCAGGTCGATGATGGTCATCTTGTAGCTGCCCAGCTTGTCCATCATTTGGCCGGTGAGGTAGGTGGCAGCGGCAAAAAATCCAATGCGCATCAGGTCCACCACCGTGGCCATGCTGCGTGACAACCAGGCAGGCATGAAGTGGTAGAAAAAGTCCACCTGAATGTGGTTGTTTTTGGCCACGCCAATGGTGGCACCCGTGAAGACCACTGCAATCAGCAAGTAGCGAGCGATCTCTTCGGTCCACGAGGCCGAGTCGTTGAGCACATAGCGCGTCACAAATTGGTAAAACACGGTGATGCCCAGCGTCCAAAAGAAGGCGAGGGCGACCCACGCTTCAATGGGGGTGCCAGACAAATCAACTTCGTCGTCGGTGGCGTGGAACTGGCCATCGTCGCCCATGACTTTGGGCATCGCGTCCAGGTCGGGGAGGTTGCTCATGGGTTGTCCTTGGGTTCGAAATTCGGGCGCGGTGTGGCCGCTTTAAAGGGGCGGGGCTTGCCGCTGTCCCACCCGTGGGGATCGGCGGCAAGCCTGGCTGCGCGCAGGCGCAAGCACTGGGGTCATCACTTCGCAGCTTGGATCTTGTCGAAGTCAGACTGGGTGAAGCCCATGGAGGTCAAAGGCTTGTTCTTGAGCACCGCATCCTGGAAGGACTTGCGGTCCACTTGCACAATTTGCAGGCCTTTCTTCTTGAACTCGTCCACCAATTCCACCTCGCGGGCTTTGATCTTGGCGGTCGCGCGCACAGCGGCTTCTTGCGTCACGTCGGTGAACAGTTTTTTCTCGGCATCGCTCAGTTTGTTCCAAACATGGGGCGCAATCTGCGTGGTCAAGCCATCCACGATGTGGCCTGTGAGCATGATGGCTTTTTGCACTTCAAAAAATTTCTTGGCCTCGATCGTAGTCAAGGGGTTTTCTTGTGCATCCACGGTGCCGTTTTGCAACGCCAAATACACCTCTGCAAATGCAATCGGTGTGGGGTTGGCGCCGCAGGCCTCAGGGGTGGCGCGGTAAGCGGGCACATCGGGCACACGGATCTTGATGCCCTTCATGCCGGCGCAATTGCTGAAGGGCTTTTGGGCCGTGGTGTGGCGCGCACCGTAATAGGTGTAAGCCGTGACCTGGATACCGGTTTTTTCACGGAATTCCTTGACCATCTCTTGGAACACCGGGCTCTTGGAGTAAGCGATCAGGTGGTCGCCATCCCGAAAGATGAAGGGGTAGTAGGCGATGCCAAAGCGGGGGTAGGTGCGCGCTGCAAACGAGGGGCCGCTGATGATCATGTCCACCGTGCCCAGCGTCAGGC
>JAHECM010000191.1 GCA_024641725.1 Limnohabitans sp.
ACACGATTGACTCGAACGGGCAAGTGACCGAGGTCATCACCAAGGGTCGCCACGACCCCTGCGTGGGCATCCGCGCCACGCCCATTGCCGAGGCCCTGCTGGCGCTGGTCGTCATCGACCATGCACTGCTGCACCGCGCCCAATGCGGCGACGTGACGCACGAGCTGCCGCCCATTCCAGCGGCTCGGTGCTGAGCTTGCCTTTCATTGCGAGGAGCGCCGCGACGCGCATGGCCATGGATGGCCGCGCTTCGCTCGCCATGACTGTGGTGGGGCAGTTCGGCCGCGTGGTCGCTCCACCCGCATGAGCACCCGCAAGCAACTTTTCCCCTTCGCGGCGCTGTCGGCCAGCTATTTCGCGCACATTGGGTTTTTCAACCCCTACCTGCCGCTGTGGCTCAAAGACATGGGCTTGGGGCTGGTCGCCATCAGCGTGCTGACCTCGGTGCAGGCGGCCACGCGGCTGTTTGCGCCCTACGCCTGGGGATGGATCAGCGACCACACGGGCGAGCGCGTCAAGCTCTTGCGCATTGGCGCTTCGGTGGCGCTGGTCTCGGCTTTT
This sequence comes from Limnohabitans sp., assembly GCA_024641725.1. Taxonomy (GTDB): domain Bacteria; phylum Pseudomonadota; class Gammaproteobacteria; order Burkholderiales; family Burkholderiaceae_C; genus Limnohabitans_A. The sequence goes on from JAHECM010000191.1 coordinate 562, forward strand.
GGCTTGTGGCTGGAGCTGACACCCCTTGGCTTGGGGGTGGTGCTGCTGGTCATGTTCACCCACACCAGCGCCATGATGCCCATGAGCGAAGCGGCCATGGCCCACATGGTCAGCCAGGGTGGGGCGTTTGACGCCAAGCGGTATGGTCGGGTGCGCTTGTGGGGCTCCATTGGGTTTTTGGTCACGGTGTTTGTGGCGGGTGCTTGGTTTGAGCGCTTTGGCATGAAGCATTTCCCGGGCTGGACCATCGTCAGTTTGCTGGCGGTGTGCATCGCGGTCTGGACTTTGCCCAACGTGAAAGAAGCGGCGCACACCGAAGCCGCGCCCGTGCCCGTGGCCTCGGTGCTGCGCCAAAGGCCGGTGCAGTGGTTTTTTGCCGGGGCCTTCTTCCATGTGCTGTCGCACATCGGGATTTACGTGTTCTTCTCGCTGTATCTGGACGCCTTGGGCTACAGCAAAACCATGATCGGCGTGATGTGGGTGGTCTCGGTGCTGATCGAAATCGCTTGGTTTTTCTACCAAGCGCGCTGGCTGCCGCGCTTGCCGCTCACCGCTTGGCTGGTGTTGTGCTCGGCGGCCATGGCGCTGCGCATGGTGATGACCGCTTTGTGGGCCGACGTGCTGTGGGTCTTGCTGCTGGCGCAGACGCTGCACGCCTTGACCTTTGCCGCCCACCACACGGTGTGCGTGGCGCTGTTGTCGCACCATTTTCCGGGTCGCTTGCGCGGGCGCGGGCAGGCGCTGTACACCGTCATTGCTTACGGCTTTCCGGGCGTGCTTGGGGCCTTGCTGGGTGGCCTCATCAGCGAACGGTTTGGCCTGGTTTCTGTCTACTGGGTCTCGGTGGTCACCAGCTTGGTGGCCATGGCGGCAGCTTGGCAAGTCTGGCGTCACCACCACCCCAAAGCCGCTGTGGAGGGCGCATGACATCTGAGCCGATCGCTTTGCCTGAGTTTTTACCGCCCGCACTGGCCGCCGCGCTGGCCGATGGGCAACGCTGCGTCACCGAAGTCGATGGCGTGGCGCTGGTCTGGCACGCCTGGGGCGACGCCCAGCGCCCGGCGGTGGTGCTGCTGCACGGCGGCAGCGGCAGCTGGACGCATTGGGTGCGCAACATCGCGCCGCTGCGCGATGCCGGTTGGCGCGTGCTGGCGGTGGATTTGCCGGGCTTTGGTGACTCCGATTTGCCGCCCGGCTGCGCCGACGTGGACGACTTGCCCCCCTACCTGCACGCGGGCCTGCAGCAACTCCAGCCCGTGGGGCCGGTGCAGCTGGTGGGGTTTTCATTTGGCGGCATGGCGGCGGCGCTGTGGCTGGCCGACCACCCGCAAGACGCGCAAGCGCTGGTGCTGGTCGGCGCCCCCGGCTTGGGCCTGACGGTGCCCGAACGCATCCCGCTCAAGGGCTGGCGCCATCTGCCCACGCCAGAGCAGCAAGATGCTGTGCACCGCCACAACCTGATGGCGCTGATGCTGCAAGACCCGCAACACCTGGACACACTGGCACTGGATGTGCACCGCGCCAACGTGCAGCGCGACCGCATGCCGCGAAGGCGCTTGTCCTCCACCCCCATCGTGGCCCAAGCTTTGCCGCGAGTTCAGGCCCGGGTGAGCGCCATTTTTGGCGAACACGACGCCCTGTACCGCCAACGCTTGGCCGAAGTACAGCAAGCCCTGCCGCGCTGGGCACCCCAGTGGGGTCAGTGGCACACAGTTGCTGGAGCTGGACACTGGGCCATGTACGAAGCCCCCGAAGCCTTCAACGCCGCCTTGCAACAGCAATTAATCGGGATCTGACCCCGATTAATCCTTGGTGTGGGAGCGGCGCCCCCGCCGCGAAAGGGCTTGTGCCGACCACCGCCCATCGCCCCGAGTTAAATGGGGTCATTAATTGGGGTCAGATCCCCATTAATTCCCATTCATTTTTTCAGGTGGCGTTGACAGCCGAAACGGCTGCCCGCAGGCCCAGCAGGTAGCTGTCCACGCCGAAACCGGCGATCTGGCCTTTGGCTATGGGGCCGATGACCGAGTGGTGGCGGAACTCTTCGCGCGCGTGGATATTGGACATGTGCACCTCGATGATGGGGCACTTGAGGATGGCCAACGCATCGCGGATGCCGTAGCTGTAATGCGTCCAGGCCCCGGCGTTGATGAGCACTGCAGCGGTGCCGTCGGTGTGGGCGCGGTGGATGCGCTCGGCCATTTCGCCTTCGATGTTGGTCTGAAAGCACTCGACCTCGGCCCCCAGCGTTTGGCCCAGCGCGACCAGTTGCGCGTCGATCTCGGCCAAGGTGATGGTGCCGTACTGCGCCGGGTCGCGCTTGCCGAACATGTTGAGGTTGATGCCGTTGAGGGTCAGGATTTTCATGGTCTTGAAATGGCTTGTGTGAAAGACAGGCCCAGCCCACACAGGGGTATGCATGTCACAAGCCCAGATTGTCGGTGATTTGCGGCAAGATAAGGGCTGTTGCTCCTTTGCCTGAATGGCCACACCATGACCACCACCCTCAAAATCGATTTCGTCTCCGACATCGCCTGCCCTTGGTGCGCTGTCGGGCTGTATTCCCTTGAAACCGCTTTGCAGCGCTTGCAGGGCGAGGTCAAAGCCGATCTGCATTTCCAGCCCTTTGAACTCAACCCCCACATGGGCCCAGGCGGGCAGGACCTGACCGAGCACATCACCGAAAAATACGGCTCCACACCCGAGCAGCAAGCGCTGATGCGCGAGAACATCCGTCAGCGGGGTGCCGAGGTGGGTTTTGCCTTCGCGCCCGGTGGCCGTGGCCGGGTCTACAACACCTTCAACGCCCACCGCCTGCTGCATTGGGCCGCAGGGCAGGGCGAAGGGGCACAGCA
>JAHECM010000196.1 GCA_024641725.1 Limnohabitans sp.
TCAGTGCAACACATGGCGCGCTGCTGCCAGATCGGCCAAGCTGGCCAGCGGCACAAAACGCTCTATGCTGCCACGTGCGCGCTGTAACGCAGTCGCGGCAGGGACTTGTCGGGTCGGGTGAAACCAGGTGATGCGGGCACCGCGTGCGCGCACTTCTTGCAGGGCTTGCGCCAGCAATTCGGGCCCATCCGTGTCAAAGCCGTCTGAGAACACCCAAACGCGCGAGCCACGGTTGAGCTGTGCGCGTGCATGTTGACGGGCAAATTCTTGCAAGCTGGCGGCGATGCGCGTGCCGCCACCAAAGCCAGCGGTGACGGCATTCACTTTTTCTTGAACGGCGGGCGTGTCACGGTGCATATAAGGCGTGACCTCGGCCAAACGGGTGTGGAACACAAACACGCGGGCATCAGCTTCCAGGGCAAAGGCGCGTGCCACGCGCAAAAACAGCGCAGCGTGTGATTCCATTGAGCGGCTCACGTCGGCCAAGATGAACAAACGAGGGGGTTCTACGCGTTTGACTTTCCAGGCCGGCTGCATCAGCTCACCACCCCAGGCCACGCTGCGGCGCAGGGTTTGGCGTAAATCCAGCCGTTGGCCGCGTGGGGCGACACGCCAGCGGCGAGTGGGGCGTGGCTGCAGTTTGGCGGTGATTTGACGGGCCAGTTGCTGCAAGGCGCTTAGCTCTTGGGGCATCCACATTTGGCCATCGCGATGGTGTAGGGCTTCGGTGCGGCTGGCGCCGCCTTGGGCGCGGGGTGTGCCGCTGTCTTGTTCGTCCAGCTGGCTCGATGCCGAGTCGCCCGCCGTTTGGGGCGCTGTTTTGTGGCTGCCTGGTTGGCTGGCCGGTTGTTGGGCGGCGTCCATTTGCTCGTGCAGGGCCTGCACGCTTTGGCGCAGGTTGCGGCTGGGCCGGGTCTGGCCGCTGACCTTGACGCCACCGCGCAGTTTTTCGGGGTGCCAAAAGCGCTCATACACATCGGGCCACAGCTGCCATTCGCGGTGGCTGTGGCAAGCGATGGCGCGCCAAGCGGCGTGGAGGAGTTTTTCCTGCATGGGGCCAAAGTGCATGGCCGCTTGCAACATGGCCTGCTGCTCGGATACGCCTACCGTGAGGCCGTGGTCGCGCAGCAACGCGGCGAACCCAGCCAGACGCTCAGAGGGTGTGGATGCGGATGGGGCTGTTGGTTGGGCGGTCATGCCGCGACCTTGGCCTGCTCGTTGCTGTTTTCTGCCACGCCCACGGTACGACGGCCTTCGACCAACTGGCGCAAACGGTCTGCGCGCATCACAAAGCGGTCTTCGCGGGTTTTAAGCAAGCAGCCCAAAGTGCCCAGCACTGCTGACATGTCTTCTGGCAAGCTGGTGTGGCGCATTTGAAAAAGTGCGCGCACCCAGTCAAGGGTTTCTGCAATGCCGGGAATCTTGGCCAAATCTTCGCGGCGCAGGCGCTGCACGAACTGCACAGCGTCTTCGACCAGGCGGGTGTCGGCTTCGGGCAAAGCAGATTTGACGATGGCAATCTCGCGCGCCAGCGTCGGGTAATCGAGGTAGTGGTACAGGCAGCGGCGGCGCAGTGCATCAGACAACTCACGCGTGCCGTTGCTGGTCAAAATGACCTGCGGAATGTGTGTGGCGCGGATGGTGCCGATCTCGGGCACGGTGATCTGGTATTCGGCCAGCACTTCGAGCAAAAAGGCTTCAAAGGCTTCGTCGGCGCGGTCGATCTCGTCGATCAGCAGCACGCAAGGGCCTTGTTGGCTGATGGCGCGCAACAAGGGGCGCTCGAGTAAATAATCGCGGCCAAACACATCGGCTTCACGCACACGGTTCGAACCTTCTTGGCCCGCTTCGTTCAAGCGAATGGCCATCAACTGGCGGCCATAGTTCCACTCGTAGGCAGCTTGGGCAAGGTCTAGGCCTTCAAAGCATTGCAAGCGAACGAGGGGGGCGTTTTGCGATTGCGCGAGTGCAGTAGCGAGAGCTGTTTTACCCACGCCCGCATCACCTTCAAGCAGCAAGGGCCGCTGCAAAGCAGACGCTAGCCACACGGTGGTGGCTAGGTCTTCATCGGCCAGGTAGCCCGAACGCTGCAGCCGTTCGCGCAGCAAGCGCTCCTCGGCGGCAGGCTGTACGGAAAGGCCTGGTGTAGTCATGCTCAGGCCTTTTTGCCGAGCAAGCCACCGAACCAGCTTTTGACCAAGGCCCAGAAGATGGCTAAGCCGTTGATCTCGCGGGCTACAACTGGAGCAGCAGCAGGCGCTGCCGAGGTCTGCCCAGAAGATGCAGCGACTGAGCCATCTGCCGCAGGCAAGGTCAGCGCGGTCTGGCGGAAGTTCTCGACAAACTGCGCCAGCAGCATGTCAGAGACTTGCACCATCATGCGGCCGCCGAACTGCGCGAACTTGCCGTTCACGATCACAGCGGCTTGGCCGTTCAACACGCAATGTGCGGGGTTGGCCGGGTCGGCGGTGATGATCGCGGTCAGGTCCATCGAGGCGGACGAACCGCCCTTGTCGGCACCCTTGCCGCGCAAGACCATCTTGCGCTCAGCGGCCACGGCTTCGATCACGTCCACGGTGCCGCCGAACTGCGCGACAGCCGGACCGACCTTGACCTTGACGCCGCCCTTGAACGAGGTCTCGGACAGCTGCTCGGTGATTTCGGCACCGGGCATGCAGTTGGCCGTGGCTTTCAGGTCGGTCAGCAGGGCCCAGGCCCGTGCCGCGTCCACGTCGAGTGGGTATTGTTTGTCGAGTTTGACTTCCATGATGGTTCCTGTTTACAAGGCTGCGCCGTGCTCGCGCAGCGCTTTCCAGGTGCGGAAAGCGTTGTGCGGCATGTCCAGGTGCGTGACACCCAGGTGAGAGAAAGCATCGACCACGGCCGAGGTGAAGGTGGGGATCGAGCCGACGTGAGGGGACTCGGCCACGCCCTTGGCACCCAGAGGGTGGTGTGGCGAAGGTGTCACGGTGTGGTCGGTTTCCCAGTGCGGGGTTTCCACGAAGGTGGGCAAGAAGTAGTCCATCAGCGTGTTACCCAGCAGGTTGCCCTGTGCATCAAAAGGCATTTGCTGGCCCATGGCCACGGCAAAACCTTCGGTCAGACCGCCGTGGATCTGGCCGTCGATGATCATCGGGTTGATGCGGGTGCCGCAGTCGTCCAGCGCATAGAAGCGGCGGATTTTGGTCTCGCCGGTCGCACGGTCGATGTCCACCACGCACAGGTAGATGCCGAAGGGGAAAGTGAAGTTCGGTGGGTCGTAGTAGTGCACGGCCTCCAAGCCTGGCTCCAAGCCATCTGGTGGCTGGTGGTAGGCCTGCCATGCCACGTCGGCCATGGTCTTGAACTTGCTGTCGTCGCCCTTGACTTTGAAGCGGTCCACTTCCCAGTCGAGGTCGTTTTCGTTGACTTC
>JAHECM010000202.1:0-2172 GCA_024641725.1 Limnohabitans sp.
CCATCTGGGGCATGTGGGGCATCATCACCGTGCAGATGCTAAACCTGGGCTTCCCGTTCAGTCAGGCCGAGCTGTTCAGCCTCACGGCCATCTCGGGCCTGGCGGGCGCGACCATGCGCATCCCGGCCTCGTTCCTGATCCGGCTGTCCGGCGGGCGCAACACGATTTTTCTGACGACGGCCATGCTGCTGGCCCCGGCCATGGGCACGGGCATCGCCTTGCAGCACCCCGAGTGGCCCTTGTGGGTGTTCCAGCTCATGGCCTTGTGGTCGGGCGTGGGCGGCGGCAACTTCGCGAGCTCCATGTCCAACATCGGCACCTTTTTCCCCAAGCGCTTGCAGGGCACGGCCCTGGGTCTGAACGCAGGGCTGGGCAACTTTGGTGTGACGACCATGCAAATCGTCATCCCGTTGGTCATGACTGTGAGCCTGTTTGGTGGCCTAGGCGGTGAGCCCATGACGCTGGTGAAAGACAGTGGGTGGATTTTCGGCAAGATCACCGCAGGCACGACCACCTGGGTACAAAACGCAGGCTTTGCCTGGGTACTGTCGCTGGTGCCTTTGTCGGTGATCTGCTTTTTTGGCATGAATAATCTGACCACCGTCTCGCCCAACATGGGCGGCACCATACCCGCCTTTTTGAAAATCATCTGGCTCTACACCTTGTCGTTCTTGCCTGCCGGGGTGGGCCTGTATTTGTACCTGCCCGCACCAAGCGGTTTGGGTGTGCTCAACATGTGGCTGACCATGCCGCTCATCATCGTGAGCACCTTGATGGTGATGAAGCTCACCGCCTTTGGAACCATGAAGGACAACATCGCGGCCCAGTTCTCGATTTTCAAGAACAAACACACCTGGGCCATGACGGTGCTCTACATTGTCACCTTCGGCAGCTTCATCGGCTTTTCGATGGCCTTGCCGCTGTCGATCACGGTGATCTTTGGCATCAGCCATGTGCCAGATGCCAGCGGCGTGCTGCAGCACACCCTCAAAAACCCCAACGCACCTTCGGCCCTGACCTATGCCTGGATCGGCCCCTTTGTGGGCGCGCTGGTCCGGCCGATTGGCGGCTGGCTGTCGGATAAGACCGGCGGATCCATCGTCACGCAATGCATTTCGGCGGTGATGGTGGTGGCTTCGGCCGCAGTGGGTTACGTCATGTGGCTGGCTTACCAGTCGACCACGCCTGAGCAGTACTTTTTGATGTTCATGCTTCTGTTTGTTTTGTTGTTCACCGCCAGCGGCATTGGCAATGGCTCGACCTTTCGCAGCATCGCAGTGATTTTTGACCGTCAGCAAGCCGGCCCCGTGCTGGGCTGGACATCGGCGGTGGCTGCCTACGGCGCTTTCATCGCGCCCGTGGTGATTGGCCAGCAGATCAAGGCGGGCTCTCCCGAGGTGGCGATGTATGGCTTTGCCGTGTTTTACGCGCTGTGCCTTGGGCTCAACTGGTGGTTTTACCTGCGCGCCGGAGCCGAGATCCGCAACCCCTGAGCCCTGTCTGAAAGTTGTTGACAAGGGGCGCCAACCGCCCCGCTGAATTGGAGAAAAAGATGAGCCATTTTCTGGACCGACTGAATTACTTTTCAAACCCCAAAGAGCCTTTCTCGGGCGGGCACGGTGTGACCACCGGTGAAGACCGCACCTGGGAAGACGCCTACCGCAACCGCTGGGCGCACGACAAGATTGTGCGAAGCACGCACGGCGTGAACTGCACTGGCTCATGCTCGTGGAAGATTTACGTCAAGGGCGGCATCGTCACCTGGGAAACCCAGCAGACCGATTACCCCCGCACCCGTGCCGACCTGCCCAACCACGAGCCGCGTGGCTGTGCGCGTGGGGCTTCGTATTCCTGGTACCTGTACAGCGCCAACCGCGTCAAGTACCCCATGATCCGCGCTCGCCTGCTCAAGCATTGGCGCGCCGCACTGGCCGTGGCCAAAAGCCCGGTGGACGCCTGGGCCAGCATCGTGCAAAACGAAGACGCCCGCCGCGAGTGGCAGCAGCAGCGCGGCCTGGGCGGCTTTGTGCGCAGCACATGGGACGAAGTCAACCAACTTATTGCCAGTGCCAACGTCTATACCGCCAAACAATACGGCCCTGACCGCATCATCGGCTTTTCGCCCATTCCGGCCATGTCCATGGTCAGCTACGCCGCAGGCAGCCGTTACCT
>JAHECM010000202.1:2272-3402 GCA_024641725.1 Limnohabitans sp.
GAGGGAAGCGAGTACGAAGTGGGTGAGGTAGCGTTCCCGTATTTTGGCGGCATCGACACCCCCAACTTCAGTGCCAACAAACAAGCCAGCGCGGTGGACGATGTGCTGGTGCGGCATGTTCCGGTGCGACGCATCAAGCTGGGCAAGGCCGGTGAAGAGCGCTACGCCCTGGTGGCCACGGTGTTTGACCTGACGGCTGCCAACTACGGCGTAGCTCGAGGACTGCCCGGCGAAAACGCCGCCACCAGCTATGACCACGACACCCCCTACACCCCTGCCTGGCAGGAAAAGATCACCGGCGTGAAGCGCGACCAAGTGATCGCCGTAGCCCGCCAGTTTGCCGACAACGCCGACAAGACTCGTGGCAAGTCTATGGTCATCATCGGCGCGGCCATGAACCACTGGTACCACAGCGACATGAACTACCGCGGCATCATCAACATGCTGATGATGTGCGGTTGCATTGGCCAAAGCGGTGGCGGCTGGGCGCACTATGTGGGCCAGGAAAAGCTGCGTCCCCAGACCGGCTGGACCGCGCTGGCTTTTGCGCTGGACTGGGTGCGCCCACCTCGCCAGATGAACAGCACCAGCTTCTTTTATGCGCATACCGACCAGTGGCGCTACGAGCGGCTGGGCGTGGAGGAGATCCTCTCGCCGCTGGCTGACAAGTCCAAGTTTGGCGGCAGCATGATCGACTACAACGTGCGCGCCGAGCGCATGGGCTGGCTGCCCAGTGCGCCGCAGCTGCAGACCAACCCGATGCAGGTCGTCAAGGACGCACAGGCTCAGGGCATGGACCCCAAAGACTACGCGGTCAAGGCCTTGAAGGACGGCAGCCTCAAGATGAGCTGCGAAGACCCAGACCACCCGCTCAACTGGCCGCGCAACATGTTTGTTTGGCGTTCCAACATCCTGGGGTCTTCGGGCAAGGGGCACGAGTATTTCCTCAAGCATCTGCTGGGCACCTCCCACGGTGTGCAGGGCAAGGACCTGGGGGCCGAAGACGCCAAGCCGACCGAAGTGACTTGGCATGACAAAGCGCCCGAAGGCAAGCTGGACCTCTTGGTGACGCTGGACTTCCGCATGAGCACGACTTGCCTGTATTCGGACATCGTGCTGCCCACCGCCAC
>JAHECM010000229.1 GCA_024641725.1 Limnohabitans sp.
TGGGCGCTGACCACCTGAGCGACGTGGTGTTTGTGGACCAATCGCCGATTGGCAAAACGGCCCGCTCCAACCCCGTGAGCTATGTGGGCGCATGGGACGCGATCCGAGAAATCTTTGCCACTGCCCCTGAGTCGCGCCAACGCGGCTACACCGCCAGCAAGTTCAGCTTCAACAGTGGCGATGGCCGCTGCCCCGCCTGCGGCGGCTCGGGTTTTGAGCACGTTGAGATGCAGTTTTTGAGCGACGTGTACCTGCGCTGTCCTGACTGCGACGGCAAACGTTACCGCCCTGAAATTTTGGAAATCACCATCGAGCGCCACGCATTGGGGCCAGCGCAGGCACGCCGCCTGAACGTCGCCGACATCCTCGACCTCACCGTCAGCGAAGCGGCGGCGCTGTTCGCGCAAGACCGCGAAGTCATTCGTGCCCTGCAACCCATCGTCGATGTGGGCCTCGAATACGTGCGCCTGGGCCAGCCTGTGCCCACGCTCTCGGGCGGTGAGGCGCAGCGCCTCAAACTCGCTGGCTTTTTGGCCGAAGCGGCCAAAAGCGCCTCCAAAAGCCGCCAAAGCCTGGCGCGCAAAGGCACGCTGTTCATGTTTGACGAGCCGACCACCGGCCTGCACTTTGACGACATCGCCAAGCTCATGCGCGCCCTGCGCAAGCTGCTCGAAGCGGGGCATTCGCTCATCGTCATCGAGCACAACCTGGACGTCATCCGCGCCAGCGACTGGCTGATCGACCTTGGCCCTGAAGGCGGCGAGGGCGGTGGGCTGGTGGTGGCCGAAGGCACGCCGGAAGACGTGCGCCAGCACCCCAGCTCGCACACCGGCGCTGCGCTGCGTGAGTATGCGCAGGCGATGGGGCAAATGCTCGGGGTGGCAGAGCGTTCGGCAAACTTTGGGGGCGAGGCGGCCGTGTTGGCGGGCGCCTCATACCGCGGGGGTACGCACAAATCGGCGCCCCCCGACACTGCCGCCTCGCTGGCGAATGCCCGTGGGCCACTGCACACAAACGCCATCCAAATCGTCAACGCCAAAGAGCACAACCTCAAAAACCTGAGCGTCAACATCCCGCGCGGCCAATTCAACGTCATCACCGGCGTCAGCGGCTCGGGCAAGTCCACACTGGCATTCGACATCTTGTTCAACGAAGGCCAGCGTCGTTACCTCGAAAGCCTCAACGCTTACGCCCGTTCCATCGTGCAACCCGCAGGCCGCCCCGAAGTGGACGCGGTCTATGGCATCCCGCCCACTGTGGCCATCGAGCAGCGCTTGTCGCGCGGCGGTCGCAAGTCCACCGTGGGCACCACCACCGAGGTCTGGCACTTCTTGCGCCTCCTGTACGTCAAGCTCGGCATCCAGCACTGCGTGCACGACAACACCCCCGTGCAGCCGCAAACGCCCGACAGCATCGCCGCGCAGCTCATGACGCAGTTCAAGGGCCAACACATCGGGCTGCTCGCGCCGCTGGTGGTCAACCGCAAAGGCGTTTACACCGAGCTGGCCGACTGGGCGCGCCCACGCGGCTTCACCCACTTGCGGGTGGACGGCGAGTTTTTGCCCACGCAAGGCTTTCCTCGCATTGACCGCTTCAAAGAGCACAACATCGAACTGCCTGTGGCCAGCCTCGACGTCTTGCCTTCGCAAGAAGCCGCGCTGCGCCAAGCGCTGAACACCGCGCTCGAGCATGGCAAAGGCGTGGTGCATGTGCTGAGCGACCTTGGCGGCCTCAAAGATGCGATGGCCAGCGGCGAATCCACCGCCCGCATTGGCCAGCACCGCGTGTTTTCTACCCTGCGCGCCTGCCCGGCCTGCGCCACGTCCTACGCCGAACTCGACCCCCGCTTGTTTTCGTACAACAGCAAGCACGGCTGGTGCCCCGACTGCGTGGGCACCGGCGTCAAGCTCAGCAAAGACCAGCGCCAGGTGTTTGACGACTCGGTGCGAGACGACAAAGACAAAGGCCGCGAGCAAACCTTTGCCGAGCCTGAAATCGAAGACTTGGTGGACGTGGCTTGCCCCGGCTGCCAAGGCACCCGCCTGAACGCCACGGCCCGCGCCGTGCGGTTTCAGGGGGCAAGCGGCCAGGCCTGGCGCATCACCGACATCGCCAGCCTGTCCGTCACCGACGTGCGCCGCTGGGTCGAAACCCTGCAACTGCAAGGCCGCGAAGCCGACATCGCCCGCGATCTGGTGCCCGAGATCAAGAGCCGCCTGGAATTCCTCGAAGAAGTTGGGCTGGGCTACCTCACCCTCGACCGGGGCGCGCCCACGCTCAGTGGTGGCGAAGCGCAGCGCATCCGACTGGCCGCGCAACTCGGCAGCAATTTGCAAGGCGTGTGCTACGTGCTGGACGAGCCCACCATCGGCTTGCACGCCCGCGACAACCAAATCTTGCTCAACGCCCTGCACAAGCTGGGCGACAAAGGCAACACCCTGGTGGTGGTGGAGCACGACGAAGACACCATCCGCCGCGCCGACCACATCATCGACATCGGCCCCAGCGCCGGAAAGCGCGGTGGCCGACTGGTGGCCCAAGGCACTGCGGCTGACATTGCCGCCTCCCCCGACTCCCAAACCGGCCGCTACCTGCTGCACGCAATGAGGCACCCGCTGCAAGCGCGCCGAAGCGTGCCCGAACCATTGGAACAATTGGGGTCAGATCCCCATTGTTTGGCCTCGCCTGCCACGGCCACCGGCACACCCTTGCAATGGCTCACCCTCAACGGTGCCCGCCTGCACAACCTGCAAAACGTCAACGCACACGTCCCGCTCAAGCGCTTGGTCGCCGTCACCGGCGTCAGCGGCTCGGGCAAATCCACGCTCGCACGCGACGTGCTGCTCAGCAACGTGCAGGCCTTGGTGCAGCAACGCAGCACGCAAGCGGGCAGGGCGGCGCAAGACGCGGGCCAGCGCGTGCCGCTTAACGGCTGCACCGACGTGCAAGGCTTTGAAACCATCGACCGCGTGCTCGAAGTGGACCAAACCCCCATCGGCAAAACCCCGCGCTCCTGCCCGGCCACCTACATCGGCTTTTGGGACACGATCCGCAAACTGTTTGCCGAAACCCTGGAGGCCAAAGCGCGTGGCTACGCGGCAGGGCGCTTCAGCTTCAACACCGGCGAAGGCCGCTGCCCCAGCTGCGAAGGGCAGGGCATGCGCACCATCGAGATGAGCTTCTTGCCCGACGTGAAGGTGCGTTGCGAAACCTGCCACGGTGCCCGCTTCAGCCCCGAAACGCTGGCCGTCAGCTGGCGCGGCAAGAGCATTGGCGACGTGCTGCAAATGGAGGTGGACGAAGCGGTCGAATTCTTCGCCAGCATGCCCCACATCGCCCACCCGCTGCAGCTGCTCAAAGACGTGGGCCTGGGTTACCTCACGCTGGGGCAACCCTCGCCCACATTGAGTGGCGGCGAAGCGCAGCGCATCAAGCTGGTGACCGAGCTCACCAAAGTGCGTGACGACGTGACCCGGCGCGGCAACAAAGCGCCGCACACGCTGTATGTGCTGGACGAACCCACAGTGGGCTTGCACATGGCCGACGTGGACAAACTGATCGGCGTGCTGCACCGCTTGGTCAACGCGGGGCACAGTGTGGTGGTCATTGAACACGACTTGGACGTCATCGCCGAAGCCGACTGGGTGCTTGACCTGGGGCCCGAAGGCGGCAATGCGGGCGGGTGCATCGTGGCCGCTTGCACCCCCGAAGCGCTGGTGCGCCAAGGCACCCACACCGGCAAGGCCTTGGCGCCCGTGCTGGCCCGTTGATCGCCGCGAGGGCGCGGCTCCCACAAATGCAGTGACCCCTGTGAGAGCGGCGCTCTCGCACAAGACCTGCCTCCGCTTAGAATACTTTTGGATTGTTTGAAAGCTTCGTCACTGTGTCCCACACCTTGCTCACCACCAACTACCAACAACTGGACCGCTGGTTTGTCGCTTACACCAAGCCACGGCAAGAGCACATTGCCCTGCAAAACCTGGAGCAGCAGGCCTACGAAGCCTATTTGCCGCTTTACAAGAGCTTCAAGAAAACCGAAACGGGCTCTGTGGCGGTGTTCGCGCCCATGTTCCCGCGCTACATCTTGTTCCGACCCGGCAAGCCGGAGCAAAGCATTGCGGCCGTGCGCAACACCAAAGGCATCATGACCATCGTCCGCTTTGGTTTCGAGCCTGCGGTGCTGTCCGGCGAGGTCGTGCGCTTGATTCGGCAACACGAAACCGAGCGCAACCACGGCACCCTGCAAGAGTTGGACAAGCTGAGCGCAGGTCAAAAAGTCAAACTCAAACACAATGCACTGCAAGGGGTCGAAGGCTTGGTGCAAAGTGTTTCCAAGAACCGCGTTGCCGTGTTGCTCGACATTTTGGGCGCACCCACCATCGTGCAAGTCGCGCACCACCAAGTCGCTCTTGCCGACTGAATTGACTCTAGAATCCGCAATCAATCCCCAGCTGAGTTTTTCTTGTCCATCGCTACCCCCAACACCCCAGCCCCCCAGCACATCGCCATCATCATGGATGGCAACCGCCGCTGGGCCAAAAAACGCTTTATGCCCGTGGCACTCGGACACGCCATTGGGGCCAAGCGTGTGCGTGAGATCGTCCAAGCCTGCTCACAGCAAGGCGTTCGCTACCTCAGCCTGTTCGCCTTCAGCACAGAAAACTGGAAGCGCCCCGACGACGAAGTCAGCAGCTTGATGGGCTTGTTCATGACCTACCTCCAAAAAGAGGTCGACAGCATGAATGCCAACGGCGTGCGCCTCAAAATTGTGGGCGACATCAGCCGTTTCGCCCCCGCCATGCAAGACCTCATCGCGCAAGCGCAAGCGCAAACGGCCAACAACGACCAAATCACCCTCACGGTGTGCGCCAACTACGGTGGCCGATGGGACATGCTCCAGGCCGCCAAATCCTGGCAGCTGGCCCATCCGGACCAAAACCTGCAAAGCCTGACCGAAGATGCGTTGGCCCAACACCTCAGCACGGCTTATGCCCCTGAAATTGACCTGCTGATCCGCACGGGTGGCGAGTCGCGTGTCAGCAACTTCATGCTCTGGCAAGCCGCCTACGCCGAGCTGTTTTTCACAGACGATCTGTGGCCCGATTTTGGTCCTGGGCGGCTGCAAGAGGCCATCCAATGGTTTGCTGGCCGAGACCGCCGTTTCGGCTCTTCCGCACCCCTTTGACCCCAGCGCCGCGAGGGCGCGGCTCCCACCATTGCCGCAACTTCTGTAGGAGCGGCGTCCCCGCCGCGATAGGCAGTTTGTGGTTACAACAGCCGCAGCAATGCCGGTCCAAACACCAGCACGCCCACCACGCCAGCGCCCACACTGCACAACAGCACCGCCGCTGCCGCCACATCCTTGGCGTCGCGTGCCAAGGCGTGCCATTCGGGGCTGGCCAAATCCACCACCAGCTCCACGGCCGTGTTCAAGGCCTCGGCGCTGACCACCAACGCCATGGCCAGCACCACCGCCAGCCATTGGCCCGTGGTGATGTTCAACCCCCAGCCCGCCGCCGTGACCAGCAGTGCAGCCACGGCATGTATGCGCGCATTGGGCTGTCGCAGCAACACGCGCAGGCCCCGCAGCGCATGACCAAAGGACGCCAGGCGCGAAACCGATCGCTGAATCGGTCGCCCTGCGGCGCCATCTGGGCATTTCGGGTCAGTCATGGTCGCAAGGGTTGAACTGCACAGTGAATGTCGGTTGGTGCATCACCAAGGCCGGTACCAAGCCAGCGCCAAGCCGCCCGAGCTGGGCAACACGCTCAACTGCCCGCCTTGAATGGGGGCGGCCCACCACTGCGCTGCACCCCAGCCCAAGGCACCGCCTGCCAACACATCTTGCCAATGGTGCTTGTTGGCCTGCACCCGCGCAACGCCGGTCAAGCCTGCGGCCGCATACAGCCAGGGGGTGTAGGGGGCAATTTCGGCGCTGTAACGCTTGTCCATGTAGCGCACGGCGGCAAACGCCACGGCGGTGTGGGCAGACGGGAAACTCTTGTTGTCCGAGCCATCGGGGCGCACCGAGTGGACGGTGTTTTTCAGCACTTCTGCCGCGCCAACAGTGGTGGCCATGGTGTAGGTCAGCTGCTTCAAGCCTTCGGTGTCGCCTTGGGACCAAGCCGAGCCCGCTGCCAGCGCGGGCAATCCCACCGCCAACATGTCCGAGCCATTGGCCCAAGTCAGCCCGTTGCCGGCACTGGCGGAGCCCGCGGCCATGGCCATGCCCAGCCCAGCAACTGCAAAGGCCACATGTTTGCCCAGCTGGGCGGTCAAGGTGTTCAGGTGCATCATCGTTGTGCGTTTCTCAGGGTGTTCAAAAAGCAAAGGGTATTGGAACAGATTGGAAACCATCGCGGCGGGGGGCGCCGCTCCCACACAGGGGTGGTTTCGCCGTGGCGCGTGACAAAGCAGGCACAATTCTCTTTTCAAATACCGAAATCCACAAGCACTGCCATGCTCGCCCCATCCTCAACTTTCCGTTTGTTGACATCGCGCACCTTGACGCAGACCTTGGCCTGGGCCTGTGTGGCATTGTCCAGCGCCCAAGCGGCCACCCCCAACCTTGACAGCCCCGAAACCAGCCTTGCAGCCAGCGTGCCCTACATGCCCAGTTGGCTGGCACGCCACCATTTGCAGTTGCTGGCCGACGGGGCTGGGCTGCCCTTGCCCGTCAGCCACTGGCCCCTGCCAGCGGCGGCCGTGCAGCAAGCGCTTGACAGCTTGCCTGCCGATACCCCGCTGGCCGCCAGCCGCGACGCTGTTCGCCAAGAGCTGCAAAGCCTGCGCACGCGGGGCCAAGCCAGCCTGCACCTGCGCAGCGAATCCGAAGCCCCCGTGGGCTATGGCGACAACTACACCCCCGGCAGCAGCGCCTCGCTCAGCACCCCCGAAGGCCGCTGGGCCCATGGCGGCCTGAGCTTTGCTGGCCGACTGGGCGCAAAGATCGAGGCCAACCCCAACTCCCTGCCCGAACAGCCCCCCGGGCTCACACCGCAAAGCCAACACACCTTGCGTCCAGACAACTCAGCCGCAGTGGTGTCTTGGCAAGGTTGGAACCTGCAAGTCAGCTCGCAGCGATACTTTTGGGGCCCCGGCTGGCAAAACAGCTTGGTCAATGGCAGCAACAACCCGGCTTGGACCGGTGCAGGCCTGCAACGCGCCAGCGCGGCGCCGTCCAACAGCCCCTGGCTGGCCTGGATGGGTCCTTGGAACTTCGACGTCTTTGTGGCCAAAGCCCAAGACCCCACCGTCGTCAGCCAACAGCCCAGCGGATTTTTATTTTCTGGCATCCGCCTGACCCTCAAACCCCAGCCCTGGCTCGAATTGGGCCTGAGCCGAGGCATGCAAACCGGCGGCGCAGGTCGTCCCGGTGGGGTGGGGGAGTTCGTCAAAGCCTTCTTTGGCCAGCAAACCAATAAAGATGTTGGCGACAGCTTTCAAGACAGCAGCGGGCAAATTGCCGGCTATGACGTGCGCGTCAACTGCCCCAAGGCCTGGGGCCGCTGCGCCGCTTACACCCAGTGGATGGGCGAAGACGCTGCGGGCAGCACCCTTCCCTTGCCCTACAAGTTCATGAGTCTGTGGGGCCTTGAAACCACCACCGCCGACGGCCAACACCGCCTGTTTGCCGAATGGTTGGACACCAACGCCTACAGCCTGCCTTGGGACACCAGGCCGACCTTCCCTGGCTACGTCAATGGCGTTTACCGCCAGGGCTACACGCAAGGTGCGCGCTGGGCGGCCAGCAGCTTTGGCTCGGGTGCGCAGGTGCTCACTCTGGGGTGGCTCGATGCTGCCAACCGCCGCATGCTCAAGCTGCACACCGGCACCTTGGTCAGTGCGTTGGGGGCCTACAACCCCGGGGTGGATGCGCCGCGCGGCCGCCTGTGGGGTGTGGGCGTCAGCCAAAGTCTGCGCATGATGGGCATGAACCTCACGCCTGAGCTCGCCTACACCCAGCTGCGCGATGGGCAAGACCAAGCGTCGTCCAAGCTGCACAATTTGCGTGTGGGCTTGACCCTGGCTTTGCCTTTGATGTTTCAATAAAAAATCTATTTATTTCAAAAATAAATACATTTAAATTAATTAATTGCCACTGAATTTAATTATTAAAAAAAATAGCATAAGGATGGCGTCAGTCCGTCAATGCACCATGCCCACCTATAATTCAAAGCCCATTTGCTGAGCCGTCCTGCCCAGCAATTGAACTTTTTTTGAGGCGCGCCCTGCACCCAAACTTGCCGCGATTTTGACGCGTGGCATTGCGGTAGCCTGCCCGCGCCAATCCCAATCTTCTCACCAGCCCTGCGGCAAATCGCCAATGAACCAATTTTTACGCTGTGCATCACGTCCCGCCATCGCCGCATGGCTCGGCGTGGGTTTGTCTTTTGTGGCAGGGTCTGCAGGGGCGCAACTGCCGCCCGCACTGACTGCGTCGATGCAGGGACAAACCCAAGGCCAAGGCCAAGGCCAAGGCCAAGGCTTTGACGCGTTGACTGCCCCCGGTTTGCAACAGGCCGCCACCGTCCGGCCCACGCTGGCGGCTCGCCCAGACCAGGGCGCTACAGACGCCCCGCGCTTCGCCCCCGTCCCGCTGCGTGCGCCCAAACCCCAAGCCCCGAGCCAGTTCCAGCGCTTTGTGCAAGAAGGCACAGGCAAACTGCTGCCGCATTTTGGGGCCAGCTTGTTTGAAAACCCCCAAGCGTATGCCGCCGACAGTGCCGCGCCCGCGCCGGGCGAATACGTCCTCGGCCCTGGTGACGAAGTGCGTGTCCAAATTTGGGGCGCAGTGGACTTTGCAGGCAACCAAACGCTGGACCGCAACGGCCAAATCAGCCTGCCCAAAGTGGGCGCACTCAACTTGGGCGGCGTGCAAGTCAAAGACCTCGAAGCCAGCTTGCGCAAGCAAGTGGCCACGGTCTTCACCAACGTCAGCGTCAACGCCGCACTGGGCAAACTGCGCGGCATCACCGTCTATGTGGTGGGCCAAGCCCAGCAACCGGGTACCTACAACCTGAACAGCCTGTCCACCTTGGTCAACGCCGTGTTTGCCAGCGGCGGCCCCGGCGCCAACGGCAGCATGCGCGCCATTGAGCTCAAGCGCGGCGGCAAAACCATCACCAGCCTGGACCTGTACGACTTCATCGCCAAAGGCGACAAAAGCCGCGACGCCGCCCTGCAACCCGGCGACGTCATCATGATCCCGCCCGCAGGCCCCCGCGTGGCCCTGACCGGCGCGACCGACCACAGCGCCATCTACGAACTGCGCCAAGGCACCACCGTGCAAGACGTGCTGGCCTTGGGCGGCGGCGTGCCCGCTTTGGCCAGCGCCCAAAAAGCCTTGATCGAGCGCATTGACACCACGCAAGCCCAAGCCCCGCGCCAAGTCCAAAACCTCACGCTCAACGCCCAAGGCTTGGCCCAGCCCCTGCGCGATGGCGACGTCATCACCTTGCTGGCCATCAGCCCCGCATTTGCCAATGCGGTCACCCTGCAAGGCACCGTGGCCCAGCCCCTGCGCCACGCCTTTGTGCCCGGTATGCGCGTGCAAGACGTGATCCCCGACCGCGAAGCCCTCATCACCCCCGACTACTACCGCCGCAAAAACCAATTGGTGCAAAACCGCACCGCCAGCCTCAAGGCCCAAGGCCTGACACCCGCGCAGATCCAAGCGATCGAAAAAGCCCAACAACTCCCCGATGAACTGAGCCTCGCCACCGACATCATCACGCAGCAACAAGGCAGCAACGCTTTGGGCACCGACACCCGTGCTGGCTCTTCCATCATTGACCGCGTGCGCGGCCAAGTGGACCAAATCAACTGGGACTATGCCGTCGTCGAACGCCTGAACAAGGCCGAATTGCGCACCGAGCTGATCCCCTTCAACCTGGGCAAAGCCGTGCTTCAAAAAGACCCGGCCCACAACCTGGTGCTGCAAGCCGGTGATGTCATCACCATCATGGGCAGCAACGACGTGCAACTGCCCGCCGAACGCCGCATTCGCCTGGTGCGCGTGGAGGGCGAAGTCGCCGCCCCCGGCGTGTACCCAGCCCAGCCCGGCGAAACCCTGCCCCAACTGCTGCAACGCGTGGGTGGCCTCACCTCTGGAGCCTACCTGTACGGCACCGAATTCACCCGCGAAAGCGTGCGCAAGCAGCAACAACAAAACCTCGACCAAGTCATTCGCCGCTTAGAGGCCCAAGGCCAAAGCGCCAGCGCCACCTTGGCCGCCAACTTGACGGGCGAGCGCGCCGCGCAAGCGCAAACCCTGCAGCAACAACAAATGCAGCAACAACAAGCCCAAATTGCGCGGCTCAAGGCGCTCAAAAGCAAAGGCCGCGTCGCCCTCGAAATCAACCCATCCTCTTGGGAGCCGCGCCCCCGCGATTCGGCCTCTGCCGCTTTGCTGCAGCATCTGCCCGCCATCCCCCTTGAAGACGGCGATGCCATCCTCGTGCCCAGTTTGCCCGCCTTCGTTTCCGCTGCAGGCAGCGTTAACAACGAAAACGTCATGGTCTATAAACCTGGCAAAACCGTGGGCGACGTGATGCGCGCGGCCAGCCTGGCCGAAGACGCAGACGCCAGCGAAGCCTTTGTGTTGCGGGCCGATGGCTCGGTCTTGAGCCGCAAGGCCACAGGTTGGTTCAGCACGTTTGACGGCACCCAAGTCATGCCCGGCGACACCCTCATCGTCCCGCCCAAAGTGGACCGCGAAAGCAGCTACAACTTCGTGGTGCGCGGCCTGCGCGATTGGACGCAAATCTTCAGCAACCTGGGCATCGGCGCCGCCGCCATCAAGACCTTGCGCAACTGATCCAACCATCCATCGCCGCGAGGGCGCGGCTCCTGCAAAAACCTGAAACCATCGCGCACGGGGTGCTGCTCCTACAAAAACCTAAAACCTTCGCGCACGGGGTGCTGTTCCTACAAACTGGCCACTCCCCCGTAGGAGCCGCACCCCGTGCGCGATTGACCCTCTTTTAAAAATGACAGACACCCTCCACACCCCCTCAGCTGCCGCAGAAACTGACGACGACGAAATCAGCCTGCTCGACCTGCTGCAAACCATCGTGGACAACCTGCGCCTCTTGGTGCTTGGCCCACTGGCTGTGGGCTTGCTGGCCCTGGGGATCAGCTTTGCCGTGGCCCCCACCTTCACCGCCACGCTCAAATTTTTGCCCCCTCAGCAACAACAAAGCGCCGCTGCCAGCATGCTCGCCAGCCTGGGCGGCTTGGGTGGGCTGGCCGGTGCTGCCGCCGGCCTCAAAAACCCCGGTGACCAATACCTCGCCTACCTCAAAAGCAACAGCCTGCAAGACGCGCTGATCGAGCGTTTCCAACTCATGGACCGCTACGAGACCAAGTTCAAAATGGACACCCGCACCGCCTTGACCGCCAACACTCGCGCCAGCAGCGGCAAAGACGGCCTCATTGCGCTGGAGGTGGACGACAAAGACCCCCAATTTGCCGCCGACTTGGCCAACGCCCACGTCGAAGAATTGCAAAAACTGCTCAGCCGCTTGGCGGTGACCGAAGCCCAGCAGCGCCGCATGTTCTTTGAAAAACAGCTCAACCAAGCCAAAGAGAAACTCACCCAAGCCGAACAAGCCCTCAAAGCCACAGGCATCAGCGGCAGCGTGCTCAAGTCCAACCCCGTGGCCGCCGTGGCCGGTGTGGCGGCCCTGCAAGCCCAAGTCACTGCGCAAGAAGTCAAGGTGGGGGCCATGCGCGGCTACCTGGCCGATACCG
Organism: Limnohabitans sp.; assembly: GCA_024641725.1. Taxonomy (GTDB): domain Bacteria; phylum Pseudomonadota; class Gammaproteobacteria; order Burkholderiales; family Burkholderiaceae_C; genus Limnohabitans_A. The sequence goes on from JAHECM010000229.1 coordinate 11,755, forward strand.
CCCCCGACTTCAAGCAAGCCTTGAACGAGCTGGCCAACCTGCGCGCCCAACTGGCCAAACAAGACAAAGACCAAACCCCGGCTGCCAATGCGCCCGCAGGGCAGAGCGACTACATCGCCAAATACCGCGAATACAAATACCAAGAAACCTTGTTTGAGCTCTTTGCCAAACAGTTTGAAGTGGCCAAAGTGGACGAAAGCCGCGAAGGCGCCGTCATCCAAGTGCTGGACGCCGCCCAGCCCCCCGAGAAAAAAGCCAAGCCCAAAAAAGCCCTGATTGCCATCATCGCCACACTGGCCGCAGGCTTTGCACTGCTGCTGTTCGTGTTTGTGCGCCAAGCCCTGCGCACCGCCGGCCGCGATGAAGCCTCGTCCGTCAAGCTCAACGCCCTCAAAGCCAGCTGGCGCAAGGCCTTGGGCAAGTAACACGCTGTCCCCGTGGCCCACTTCAACCTCCCCACCCCAACCGGCTTGGTCAACGCCATGCTCTGGGGCTTTGCGTCCACGTTTGCGCTGTGCGTGCTGCTCGTGCTCACCAAGCGCTGGCACGGCAAGCTGAGCATGGACTTCACTGACGGCGTGCAAAAGTTCCACACTGCCCCCACCCCGCGCATTGGCGGCATTCCCATTGTGTTGGGCTTGCTGGTGGCCTGGAGCCAAACCACTGCTGAGGTGCAAACCGTGCTCACGCCCATCCTCATTGCCGGCTTGCCCGCCTTTGTGTTTGGCGTGGCCGAAGACCTGACCAAACGCGTGGGCGTGACCCAGCGCCTGCTGGCCACCATGGCCTCAGGGGTCCTCGCCTGGTGGCTCACAGGCCAATCGCTCAGCCGGGTGGATGTTTGGGGCGTGGACTGGTTCATGGGCTTCACCGCCGTGTCGGTTGTGTTCACTGCCTTTGCCGTGGGTGGCGTGGCCAACAGCATCAACATCATTGACGGCTTCAACGGCCTGGCCAGCACCGCGTCCACACTCGCTTTCTTGGGCTACGCCGCCATGGCCTGGCAGCTGGGCGACCCCACACTGGCCGGCGTTGCATTCATCTTGGCCGCCTGTGTGTGGGGCTTCTTTTGGGTCAATTGGCCCCTTGGCAAACTCTTTTTGGGCGACGGCGGCTCTTACTTCATTGGCTTTGCGCTGGCCTGGCTCGCGGTCTTGATGATCGAGCGCAACAGCACCGTCTCTGCGTTTGCCGTGCTCACCGTCTGCGTGCACCCCGTGACCGAAGTGCTGTTCAGCATCTACCGCCGCAAGATCAAAAAAATGCACCCCGGCCAACCCGACCGCATGCATTTTCACAGCCTGGTCAAGCGCCGCTACGTGGCGCGCTGGTTTGGCCACTACAGCAACGCTGTGCGCAACTCCATCACCGGCGCGCTCATTGGCTTCATGACACTGGTGGCCTGCGTGCTGGCCAACTTGACCTGCGACTCAGGCCCCAAGGCACTGGCCGCATTGGTGGCGTTGGCCCTGGGTTACGTCGCCCTCTACGCCCGCATGGTCCGCCACCACTGGTGCTCACCCATCACGTTCTTGCTCTACAAACCCAGCCACTGAATTCATTGGGGTCAGATCCCCATTGATTTTCTGACCCCACCCCTGCCCCCAAAGCCAACCTTGACCGGTTGGCTTTTTTTATGGCGCGGCGCCTGCGGGGGGCTGTCGGGCGATCAGCGTGGGGTTGGCCAGTTCGTAGGCGTGCGCGAGTTTGAGCAAGGCCAAATCGCCTTGGGGTTTGCCGATCAGGGCCAGGCCCATGGGCAAGCCGTGGGGGCCAAAACCGGCGGGCACGCTGACCGAGGGCAGGCCGGCAAAGGTGGCGTAAATCACCACCTCCATCCAGCGGTGGTAGGTGTCCATGCTGCGCCCCGCCACCGTGTGCGGCCAACGCAGTTGCACATCAAAGGGCCAGGTTTGCGCCACCGGAATGGCCAGCACATCAAAGCGTTCAAACAGCTGCAGCATGCTTTGGTAAAACCGCGTGCGGCTGGCGCTGGCCTGCATGAGCTGCGCACCCGTCAGGGTGAGCGACTGGTCGTGCTCCCAAAGGGCTTCGGGTTTGACGTGGGCGCGGTTGGCCGGCTTGGCCAAAAGTGCGGCCACGCGCGGCCCCACCAGCGCCTGCCGCCAGACCAGCCAGGCTTGCCAGATCTGCTCGGGCGGCATGCCCAGGCGGGCTTCGTCCACGCTGCAGCCCATGCCCGACAGGCTGTTGAGCGCGGACTGGCAGACGTCCAATATGCCGTCCTCCATGGGCAAGTAGCCTTGCAAGTCGCTCAACCAGCCCACGCGTGTGCCTTGGGGGTCGCTGACGAGGCTGCCAGCAAACACGGCGGGATCCTCGCCCAGGCTCAGCGGGCTGGCTGTGTGCGGCCCAGCTTGCACAGACAGCAGCAGGGCCAGGTCGCGCACGTGCCGGGCCATGGGGCCTTCGGTGCCAAGCTGGGCGATGAACACGTCTTGCGCAGGCCACATGGGCACGCGGCCTTGCGAGGGCCGCAAGCCGAACACATGGTTCCACCCGGCCGGGTTGCGCAGGCTGCCCATGAAGTCCGAGCCGTCGGCCACGCTCAGCATGCGTTGGGCCAGTGCCACGGCCGCGCCGCCACTGCTGCCGCCCGCCGACTTGGTGGGGTCCCAGGCGTTGCGGGTGGGGCCAAACACCTCGTTGAAGGTGTGCGAGCCCAGGCCCAGCTCGGGGGTGTTGGTCTTGCCAATGACGATGCAGCCTGCGGCCTTCATGCGGGCAGCCATCAGGCCGTCTTCGGTGGCAACAAAGTCTTTCATCAGGGGTGAGCCCAGACTGGTCGGCAAGCCCTGCACGTTCGACAAGTCCTTGATGGCCTGTGGAATGCCGTGCAAGCAGCCCATTGACTCGCCGCGTGCCAGTTGCGCGTCGCGCGCGTCGGCTTGGGTCAGCAAGGTGTCGCTGTCCACGCGGCTGACGATGGCGTTGCTGTTCGGGTTGAGCCGGTCCACTTGGGCCAGCGTGGCGAGCATGACTTCGCGGCAAGAAACTTGCCTTTGATGGATCGCATGGGACAAGTCCAGTGCGCCGAGTCGGGAAATGTCCTGATAAGCGTTGGTCATGTTTCGCTTTATAGTGTTCGCAGCCCGTGGGGATTGTCCCCCTCTTGACTGGAGTATCTGATGAAGCGTCGTTCCTTGTTTGCCGTGGCCACTTTGGCGGCCGCCCTTTTGTCGCCCTTGGCTGCGCAGGCCCAAACCAAAACGCTGCGCGTGGTGCCGCACTCCAACATCACCATCTTGGACCCGATTTGGACCACCGCATTTGTGACGCGCAACCACGGCTACATGATTTACGACACACTGTTTGGCACCGATTTGGCCGGCAAGGTCAAGCCGCAGATGGTGGACAAATGGAGCGTCAGCAAAGACAACTTGACCTGGACCTTCACGCTGCGCGAGGGTTTGGAGTTTCATGATGGCAGGGCTGTGAACAGTGAGGACGTGGTCGCATCGGTCAAGCGCTGGGCCAGTCGCGACAGCTTTGGCGGTGTGCTGGCCAAGAGTGTGGACAGTTACGCCACGCCCGACGCCAAAACCTTTGTCATCAAGCTCAAGCAACCGTTTGGGGTGATGCTCGAGGCCTTGGGCAAGCCCTCGTCCAACGTGCTCTTCATCATGCCTGCGCGCATCGCGGCCACGCCGGGCAGTGAGCAGATCAAGGAGCACATTGGCTCTGGCCCCTACAAGTTCGTGCCCGGCGAGTACAAGCCCGGCGAGCGTTTGGTGTATGCCAAAAACGAAAAATACAAGCCCCGCAGCGAAGCGCCTGACGGCACGACCGGGGGCAAGCAGGTGAATGTGGACCGCGTCGATTGGGTCATCATCCGCGATCCGCAGACCCAGTTCAATGCGCTGGTGGCGGGTGAGGTAGACATTGTGGAGCAACCCACCTTTGAGCAATACGCCTCGCTCAAGGCGCAAAAAGACATCCAACTGGTGGACGCCCAGCCTGCGGGCTTGCAGTTCATCTTGCGCTTCAACCACCTGCACGCCCCGTTCAACAACGTCAAAATCCGCCAAGCGGCCATGGTGGCGTTGGGTCAAGAGGCCCACCTCAAGACCCAGGTCGGTGCCCCAGGCATGTACACCTTCTGCAAGAGCATGTACCCCTGCGGCACGCCGTTTGCCAGCGACAAAACCGGCATTTACACCGGCATGGCCGACCCCAAAAAGGCCGCTGACATGCTCAAAGCCGCCGGCTACGACGGCACGCCTGTGGTGCTGATGCGCCCCACCGACTTGGCCGCGATTGCCAAGTTGCCCCTGGTGGCCAAGCAGCAGCTGGAGGCGGCGGGCTTCAAAGTGGACATGCAGCAAATGGACTGGGCCACCTTGGTGGCACGCCGTGCCAAAAAAGACGCCCCGGCCCAAGGCGGTTGGAACGCCTTCATGACCGCTTGGACGGCGGGGGACATCCTCAACCCGCTGACCATGGCCATGATGAATGCCGCCGGCGACAAAGGCTGGTTTGGCTGGCAAGACGACAAGCAGATCGAAGACTTGAAGGTCAAGTTTGCCCAGTCCACCACCGAGGCTCAGAAAAAACAGATTGCCGAGCAGATCCAACTGCGCGCCATGGAGACCGCCACGCATGTGCCCCTGGGTCAGTACTTCAACCCGGCGGCCTTGCGCAAAAACATCTCGGGGCTTGTGCCCGGGGGCGCGCAGGTGTACTGGAACATTCAGAAACACTGAGCGCCCTGTCCACACTCGGCGTTTGAAGTTTCATGCTGCGTTTTTTGATGCAGCGCCTGTTGGCGCTGGTCCCCGTGCTGTTCACCGTGGCGGTGATCGTGTTCCTGATCTTGCGGCTCACGCCGGGCGATCCGGCCGCCGTGATCGCGGGC
>JAHECM010000232.1 GCA_024641725.1 Limnohabitans sp.
GCGCTTCAAGCTGCCTTTGACCATGTCAAAGAGGAACAGGCGACATTCGATGGGGCCGTTCCACATGGGCACGCGTCGGGTTTCTTTCAGGCGCATCTTGCCGGGCAGCTTGAGGTCGGGCGTGAGCATCCAGGCGCTCCAGCCGCTGTAGTTTTTCTTCCAATGGCTGGCCAGTTGCAAAAAGAAGTCGCCGCCGTCGTCGGTTTGTGCCGTTTCGCGGTGGTGGCTGGGCTCGGCCGCGCGGGCATGGGCCATGGCCCCTGGCCGGAAGTTGTCGCGCCCACGCCCGGCCACACCGGCAGCGGCAATGCGCTCGCCATAAGGCGGGTTGAGCAGCATCACGCCGGGTGACTCACTGGGCGGCATGCGCTGCAGGGCGTCGCCGCCACGGAACTCGATGGCGTGAGACACACCCGCGCGCTCGGCGTTGCGCTCGGCAAAGTCCACCATGCGGAAGGCCACATCGCTGCCAAAAATCGGCGCGGTCGGTGCGTGCTCGTTGGCGCGGGCTTCTTCGAGCAGGCCTTGCCAAACGTGGTTCTGGAAGGGCAGGAGCTTTTCAAAGCCAAAGCGGCGGTGCAAGCCGGGCGCGATGCCGCAGGAGATTTGCGCCGCCTCGATGGGGAGGGTGCCGCTGCCGCAGCAGGGGTCGTACAGCGGGGTGGCGCCGTCCCAACCACTGGCCGCGATCATGGCGGCGGCCAGGGTCTCCTTCAGGGGCGCGTCGCCCTTGTCGGTGCGCCAGCCGCGTTTGAACAGGGGCTCGCCGGAGGTGTCGATGTACAGCGTGCAGGTCTCGGGCGTCAGGTGGGCATAGATGCGCACGTCGGGCCAAGTGGTGTCCACGCTGGGGCGCTCGCCGCGTTTGGCGCGAAAGCGGTCGGCCACGGCGTCTTTGATTTTGAGCGCGGCAAAGTTCAGGCTGGTCAGCGGGCTGTGCTGCGCCGTGATGTCGATCTTGAAGGTTTGCTTGGGGGTGAACCAGATTTCCCAGGCCACGTTGCTGGCGGCGTTGTACAGGTCGTTTTCGTTGCGGTAGTCGGTGACGGACAGCTGCACCAGTACGCGCTGGGTCAGGCGGCTGTGCAGGTTGATGCGCAGGGCGTCACGCCAAGAGGCGTTGGCCATCACGCCGCCGCGCCCAGACAGCAAGTCGTTGCCGGTCAAACCGGTGATGTCGTGGACCTCGTCGGCCAAGAAGCCCTCAACGCCGGCGGCGCAGGGCATGAACAGTTGCAGTGAATTCACGAGCGGGTTTTCTTCAAATGGTTTTGCGCAAATTGGCCGGCGCGATGCGCAAAGCCTCGCGGTATTTGGCCACCGTGCGCCGGGCGCAGTCGATGCCTTGCTCTTTGAGCATTTCGGAAATTTGGTTGTCGGACAGAGGTTTGGCGGCGTTTTCGGCGGCCACAAACTGTTTGATGAGGGCGCGCACGGCGGTGCTCGAGGCAGCGCTGCCGCTGTCGGTGCCCAAGCCTGAGCCAAAGAAGTACTTGAGCTCAAAGGTGCCTTGCGGCGTGTTCATGTACTTGGCCGTGGTCACCCGGCTGATGGTGGACTCGTGCATGCCCAGCTCGTCGGCGATCTCGCGCAGCACCAGCGGGCGCATGGCCAACTCACCGTGGGTCAAGAAGTTTTTTTGCCGCTCCACGATGGCGGTGGATACGCGCAAGATGGTGTCAAAGCGCTGCTGGATGTTCTTGATGAACCAGCGGGCCTCTTGCAGGCGTTGTTGCAAGCCAGCGTGGCTGTCGCCTTTGCTGCCACGCAGGGCGTTGGCGTAGATGTCGTGCACACGCAGCTTGGGCATCACGTCGGGGTTGAGCGCCACCCGGAACTTGGGGGTTGGCCCCCGCCCGACTGCGCTGACCAGCACGTCCGGCACGATGATGTTGCGCTCGGCCTGCACGAAGGGTCGCCCGGGTTTGGGCTCCAAGCGGGCGATGTGCAAGAGGGCGGCTTTGATGGTGTTTTCGTCTTCTGCGCACACCAGGGCGAGCTTTTTGAAGTCGCGCTTGGCGGTCAGCTCCAAGGCTTGGCCGCAGATTTTGAGAGCGGCTGTGGCCACAGGGTGATGGGGCTCGTCTTTGAGCTGTGCGCGCAGCTGAATCTGCAGGCACTCCGCCAGCGTGCGCGCGCCCACGCCCACGGGTTCGAGGGACTGCAACAGGCCCAGCGCCACGGTGAAGCGGTGTACCAACTCGTCGATTTGATCGAAGTCGTCGGCGGGCGCCAGTGTGGCGGCCAATTCGGCCAGGGGGTCTTCGAGGTAACCGTCGTCGTTGACCGATTCGATCAAAAAGCGCAGGGCGGCCCGGTCAATCTCAGACAGGCGCAGTGACAGCGCCTGGCGGTGCAAAAAGTCGGTCAGTGAGCCCAGGCTGCGGGCCAGCTCGGTGGCATCGGCGGTGTCGTCGTCGTTGTTGTTCTTGCGTTGGCCTGCGTCGCCACCCCATTCGCTGTCATCGGGTTGCATGTCCACGCTGCCATCGCCCTCCCAGCTCTCGGCCACATCGGTCAGCGCTTCTTCGCGCGGCTCCGTGTTGCCCTCATCGGAATGGTTGTCACTGGCGCTTTCGCTGACCCGGTCGCCCAGGCTGACTTTGGCGTCGGCCTGCGACAGGCCATAGTCCTCCATGGGCGCTTCTTCGTTGGCGCGCTCCAAAAAGGGGTTTTCGTCGAGCATTTGCTCGACCTCTTGCGACAGCTCCAACGTGGACAGCTGGAGCAAGCGGATCGATTGTTGCAGCTGGGGCGTGAGCGCCAGGTGCTGAGACATGCGAAGCGACAGACCGGGTCTCATGTCGGGGCTTTCATCTCTGGGGGTCTGTTGGGCATTGGGAGTGGCGTCACATTCGGAAATGTTCGCCCAGGTACACCCGGCGCACATCGGCGTTGTTGACGATGTCGTCGGGCGTGCCTTGGGCCAGCACGCGGCCCTCGCTGATGATGTAGGCGTGGTCGCAGATGCCCAGCGTCTCGCGCACGTTGTGGTCGGTGATCAGCACGCCGATACCGCGTTGTTTGAGGAAGGCGATGATGCGCTGGATTTCAATGACCGCAATCGGGTCGATGCCGGCAAAAGGTTCGTCCAGCAAGATGAAGCGGGGCTCGGTGGCCAATGCGCGGGCAATTTCGACGCGTCGTCGCTCACCGCCCGACAGGGCAATGGCGGGCGAGTCGCGCAGGTGGTCCACCCGCAGATCGGCCAGCAGTGCCGACAGCTTTTCTTCGACCTGCACAGAGGCCAGTGGTCGGCCTTGCGCATCGGTCTGCAACTCCAAAATGGCGCGGACGTTGTCGGCCACCGACAGTTTGCGAAAAATTGAAGCTTCTTGTGGCAAGTAAGACAGGCCCATGCGCGAGCGCTTGTGGATGGGCGATTGCGTGACGTCTTGGCCATCAATCAAGATTTGCCCGCCGTCGGCGCGCACGAGGCCCACGATCATGTAAAACGACGTGGTCTTGCCGGCGCCATTGGGCCCCAGCAGTCCCACCACTTCGCCCTTGCTCACATGCACCGACACGTCGTGCACGACTTTGCGGCTGCCGTAGGTTTTTTTCAGCTGGCGGGCTTCCAGGCCCTGGCCTTGTCGCGTGGCGCTCATGGTTGGCGGTCCTGCAAACGCGGACTGGTGCGCAAGGGGGGTGTGAGGCTTGCAGCGGCCGCAGATGCTTCGGTTTTGGGCACCAACACGGCCCGCACACGTTGGCTGCGGGTGTCGGTGGTTTTGTCTTTGCGCTGGCCATCGACCGACATGACTTCGGTGGTGTTGTTGAACACAATTTTGTGGCCCTGGAGCTGGTCGGCCAGTTGTGTGCCCCGCAAGATGCGCATTTCGGACCGGGTCAAGAGGGTCAGGGTATCGGCTTGTCCGTCGTATTCGGCGGTTTCGCCTTCGCCTTCGGTGTATTCGTCCAAGCCTTCGCGTTTTTGCCTGAAAAAGACCCGCTCGCCATTGGCCGCCCAGAGCCAGGATTTTTGTTGGCCTTTGTCGTCTTGCTGCACATCCATGCGCGCAGCGCGGATCACCATCGTGCCTTTGTTGGCTTGGACGTTGCCAAAAAATTGGGTGAGTTTTTTGGACTCGTCGTGCTGCATGCGGTCGGCTTCGATCAGCAGGGGTTTGTCGCGATCGGCTTTTTCAGCCCATGCCGGTGCCCCATGGCCCGTCCAGAGCATGGCGCAGAGCGTCAGAGGGAAATACTTCATGGGGCACGAATCTTGCTGGAGATGGTCGATTGTAGGGGCTGACCGTGCGCTTTGTGAGGGCGGGGCTGGCTTGGCACGAAAAAAAGCCCGCCAAGCTGGCGGGCCGTCTGAGGGGGCCGGCTTATTTGCCCGTGCGGGCTTGCGCGAGCAGGGATTCGGCCACTTTCAGGGCCCGCTCCATGCTGCCCGCCGATGTGCCATCGATGTAGTAACGACCGGCCACTCCCAAAGAAGGCACGCCTTCGATGCGGAACTCGTTTTGCAGCTGCACCGCTTTTTTGATCTTGGTGCTCACCGCAAAAGATTTGAAGATGTCGCTGAACTTGGCTTTGTCCACGCCTTGCTTTTCGACCCAGCTCAGGATCGCGGCATCGGTGTTCAGGGGCAGGCGTTCGTCGTGCACGGCATGGAAAACCTTGGCGTGCAAGCTGCCCAGCAGGTCCATGGCCTCCAGGGTGTAGAACAGCCTTTGCTGGGGCGCAAAGTCGTCGCGGAAGGCGATGGGCACGCGGCGCACCACCACGTCTTTGGGGGCGGCTTTGAGCCACTGCGCAAAGGCGGGCTCAAAAGCGTTGCAGTGTGGGCAGCTGTACCAAAAAAACTCCAGCAACTCGACTTTGCCGGGGCCCACGTCGGTGGGGACCGGGCGGTCCAGCACCATGTAGTCTTTGCCAGCCTTGAAGGCCCATTGGGCTTTGGCGGGCAAGGCGCTGAGCCAAGCGGTGGTGGCCAGCAGTGCAGAAGAGAAAAATCGGCGTTTCATCACATCTCCAAAAAAGGGGGGCGTGCTCAGCGCTGCACGCGCACGAGCGTGTTGTCCATGCTGCCCGCTTCGAGCTTGCTGCGGATGCGTTCGGCGGCGGCCTTGTCATCGTAGGGGCCCAGTCGCACGCGAAAGACGCTGCGGCCGGCTTGGTCCCGTTCGGAGACTTTGGCGTCCAGGCCCATCATGGCCAGTTTGGCTTTTTGGCTGTCGGCATCGGCGGCGTTGCGAAAGGCCCCCGCCTGAATGAAGTACTGGAAGGGGTCGGCGCCAGCCGAATTGGCCGCAGGGGTGGCAGTTGCGGCAGGCGTGGACAGGCCGGCTTTGGGCTTGGCGGTGTCAACCGAAGGGTCGGCGGTGACGGCGGGTTTGACCTCAGCCTTGGGTGCCTCAGCCGCAGGGGCCTTGTCGTGGGCCCGATCGGCTGGGCTGTCGTTGCCCCCCGGGGCGACTGGCGTTGCGGCCGGGGCCTTGGGTTGCAGCACGCCGTTGGGATTCCATTCCTTGTTTTTCTGGTTTTCGGCGGCGTCTTGGTCGGCGGACCGGGTTTGGTTCTTGTTGGAGAAGGGCGTGGGCACTTTGGTGACGTAAATGGCCACGCCCAAAGCCGCCCCCAGACCAATCACCAGGCCCATGATGAAGCCCAAAAGGGTGCCGCCGCGTTGCGTGTGTTGTGTCATAGGTTTTTTTACATTTTGGTGGGGGCCGAAACACCCAACACCTTCAGGCCATTGTGCAGCACCTGCGCCGTCGCTGCGACCAGGGCCAGTCGCGCTTTTTTGACCGCTTCGTCGTCCACCAAAATGCGCTCGGCGTCGTAGTAGCTGTGGTACAGCGAGGCCAGGTCGCGCAGGTAGAAGGTGACGTCGTGCGGCGCGAAATCTTTGGCCGCAGACGTGAGCATCTCAGGGTATTTGGCCAGGGCCAGCATCAGCGCTTGGGCTTGTGGGCTTTGCAGGGCACCGAGCTCGGAGTGCGTGAGGCTGGCTTTGTCGCCGCCCCACGCGCTCAGCACCGAGCAAATGCGCGCATGGGCGTATTGCACGTAATAGACCGGGTTGTCGTTGTTTTGCGCCAGCGCCAGGTCGATGTCGAAGATGTATTCGGTGTCGGGCTTGCGCGACAGCAGAAAGAAGCGCACCGCGTCTTTGCTGGTCCATTCGATCAAGTCGCGCAGCGTGACGTAGCTGCCTGCGCGCTTGGAAATCTTGACCTCTTCGCCGCCGCGCATCACGCGCACCATGGTGTGCAGCACGTAGTCGGGGTAGCCCTCGGGAATGCCCACGCCTGCTGCTTGCAAGCCTGCGCGCACGCGGGCGATGGTGCCGTGGTGGTCGGTGCCTTGGATGTTCACCACCCGGCCAAAGCCGCGCTCCCATTTGGTGATGTGGTAGGCCACATCGGGCACAAAGTAGGTGTAGGTGCCGTCGCCCTTGCGCATGACGCGGTCTTTGTCGTCACCGTAGTCGGTGGATTTCAGCCACAACGCGCCGTCTTGTTCGTAGGTTTTGCCTGCGGCTTGCAGCTTTTGCACCGCGGCATCGACTTTGCCGCTGGTGTAGAGGCTGCTTTCGAGGTAGTAGTTGTCAAACCGGACGTCGAAAGCCTTCAAGTCCAGGTCTTGCTCACGCCGCAGGTAGGCCACGGCGAACTGGCGCATGCCGTCCACATCATGAACATTGCCGCTGGCGGTGAACGCGCGGTCGTCGGACTGCACCGTTTCTTGGCGCTTGAACGCGTCGGCAATGTCTTGGATGTATTCGCCGTTGTAAAAAGCTTTGCTGTCGGGGTTGTCGGGGTCCGTGGGCCAGCACGCGTCACCGGGTTTGAAGCCTTGGGCGCGCAGCTGCGTGCTTTTGGCCAGGGTGCCGATTTGCACGCCCGCGTCGTTGTAATAAAACTCGCGGTACACCTGCTGGCCTTGTGTGGCCAGCAGGTTGCAGATGGCGTCACCCAACGCGGCTTGGCGGCCATGGCCCACATGCAGAGGGCCGGTGGGGTTGGCCGAGACGAACTCGACCAGCACTTTGTGGGCATGGGCGGCTTGGCTGCCAAAGGTTTCGGCGGCTTGCAGCACTTCGTGGACCACGGCCTGTTTGGCCACGTCTTTGAGTCGGATGTTGATGAAGCCGGGCCCGGCGATGTCGATGGCGTGTACCCAGCGCCCAAAGGCGGGGGTGGCCAGCAAGGCGTCGCGCAGGGCCTCGCCCACTTGGCGGGGGTTTTGTTTCAGGGACTTGGCCAGCTGCATGGCTGCGGTGCAGGCCAGGTCGCCATGGGCGGCGACTTTGGGGGATTCAAAAGCCGCACGCGCACCCGCGCCGGCTTGGATTTTTTCGAGCTCAGCGGCCAAGGCGGCGAGCAGGTCTTGTTTGGCAAAAAGCATAGGGGGCGATTTTACGGGCCAGAAGGGCGTGCCGCAGCGTTGCGGCCAAGTTGTGGCCACGTTGTCGCATCGTTTTTGCACAGGGCGCTGGTGTGCGTGCGACCTTGTGCAGCACTCGCCGCTGCCTTGGCCCGTCAAGGCGGGTTGCTGTAAGGCGCGTTTGGACGGGGCGGTTAATAGCTTGGGGGTGCGGTTATGCTTGCCCCTCAACAGCAGGCCAGTGTCTCCACGGACGTGGGCCTTGTTCCCCTTACTCCAGGAGAAATGCGGCATGTCCCGTTTGGCCCGCACCCAAGACACCCTGACGTTTTCATGCGTCATGCCCGCCTACAACGAGGCCCGCAATTTGCCCCAAGTCGTGCCCGCCGTGCTGCAGGTGCTCAAAACCTTGGCTGGCCGGGTGGAAATCATCCTCGTCAACGACGGCAGCCGAGACGACACCACGCCCGTGGCGCGGGCCCTGTGCGCGCAGCACCCTGAAGTCGTTTTTCTGGACTTGTCACGCAATTTTGGCAAAGAAGCCGCTTTGACCGCCGGCATGGAGGCCGCCCAAGGCGATGTGGTGGTTTTGATGGACGCCGACGGTCAGCACCCCACCGACTTGCTGCCCCTGATGCTGCAAAAATGGCGCGAAGGCATGGATGTGGTGTACGCCGTGCGCCGCACCCGCGACGACCAATCCGCCCTGCATGGCTGGCTGACGGGTTGGTTTTACCGGCTCATCAACTGGGGCAATCGGGTCGAAATCCCGGCCCACGCGGGGGACTTTCGCCTGATGGACCGCCAGGTGGTGCAGGCTTTGAATGCTTTGCCCGAGCGCAACCGTTTCATGAAGGGGCTTTACGCCTGGGTGGGTTTTCCGAGCGTGGCGGTTGACTACGAGCCGCTGCCCCGCCAAGCCGGTGAAAGCAGTTTTGGCCTGCGCGGCTCGTTTGCGTTGGCGCTGACGGGCATGTTGGCGTTTTCCACCGTGCCGCTGCGCTTGTTGACGTTGTTTGGCATGCTGCTGGCCCTCACGGCCATGGGCTATGGCGCGTGGGTGGTGTGCGAACACTTTTTCTGGGGCATGCAGGTGCCCGGTTACGCCACCATTGTGGTCAGCGTGATGTTTTTCAGCGGCATCCAACTGCTGTCGCTGGGCGTCATGGCCGAATACGTGGGCCGGATTTACGACGAGGTCAAGCGCCGCCCGACTTACTTGCTCAAGGACCGCCTGGGCGCAGGCTTGGGCGCGGATCGGCAGCCATGATGCGGGCTTGGCTGCGCGCGGGCGGCTGGTTTGCACTGGTGGGGGTGGCGGCGGCATTGACCCACTTGGGGGTGTTTGCCGCGCTGCGGTCGCTTTGCTGGCCTGAACTGGCCAATGCCCTGGGCTTTGTCGTGGCTTTTGGCGTGAGCTTTGCGGGTCACCGCTGGCTCAGCTTTGCCGGGACATCGACCCCTTTGGGGCAAAGTTTTCGGCGTTTTTTGGTCACGGCCTTGGTCGGCTTTGCCTGCAACGAGGCGGTGTTTGTGCTGCTTTACCGCGGGCTGGATTGGCCGTCGTTGCTGGCGCTGTTGTCAGCCATGGTGGTGGCGGCAGGCCAGACCTTTTTGTTCAGCCGCTTTTGGGCTTTCCGCCGCTGAACTGGCGGGGTTGGCGGGGTTGGCTGGGTTAGCGATGGGTGGCGGCACCGCTTGCCACAGCGTCCAAGCCCGGCCTTCAAAGACTTTTTGCCAGCGGCTGAGGTCACCCAGCGTGTGGGTCTCGCGTGCGGTCACCAGCCAGTGGTGCGCGGGCTGTGGGCTTTGCAGCACCTCGGGCATTTGCAGCACCTGGGCGGCTTGGGGGTCAAACACGGCCCCCTCAAACATTTCCCTTTGCCAGTTGTCGCCGGCTTTTTGGCGTGCGCTGACCCAGTCGCTGACCACCACCACCGGGTGCTTCAAATTCGCTTCAAAGGGCAGGTCGTAGGGGTAGCCCCCGGCCACCAGCACGGTGTCGTCGGCCTGCATGCGGCAGGCGAGTGCTTGGGCCACATCGCGGCTGCTTTGCCGCAGACTGTGTTGCCCTGCCAAGTGGTTGAAGCCGATGCCCAGCGCCAAGTTGACGGCGCACAAAAGGGCAAAGACGCGCTTCGCGCGCGCGTGTTGGCCCCAGCGTTGCTCCCAGTATTGGGCGGCAAGCAGCGTCAGTGGCGGCACAACGGGCAAGATGTAACCCACCAATTTGGACTTGGGCAGGCTGAAAAACACGGTGATCGTGAGCAGCCAAACCCAGAGCAAGGCCGTCCATGCGTTGGCGGGCTTCAAGAGCGCCAGGCCTTGCCGGGACAGTCCGCGCAAGCCTTGCCACGCGGTCAAGAATCCCCAAGGAAACAACAAACCCAGCAACACCAGCGGATAAAACCAGAAGGGGGCTTGGTTGTTGAACGTGGTGCCGGTGTAGCGGCCAAAGTGTTGACCGATGATGAGGTAGTCGAACAATCCCGGATGCCTTTGTTCGCCCAGCACAAACCAGGGCAAGGCCAGTGCACAAAACAACAGCACGCCGCGCAGCCAGGGCATGCGCAGCGCCTTGGGCCACTGGCGGCTGAGCGTCAGCCAGACAAACATCACCAGTCCTGGCAACACCAGGCCGATCAAGCCTTTGGCCAGCACGCCCAGGGCGCACGCCGCAAAGCCGGCCAGCGCCAAGCCTGTGTGGGGCCGCTCGGCGTGCATGATGGCCGCCGCAAAACAGCCAATGGCCACGCTGATCCAAGTACCCACCAACATGTCGTGGTTGATGTATTGCCCGCCAATCAAAAACGCCAAGCTGGTGCCCAGCATCCACACCGCACGCCGGGCGGTCGCCTCGCCCGCGATGTGGCGTGCCGCCAAGTACAGCGACACCATCATCAAGCCCGCGTGCAGCGCGGGCACCAAGCGCGCGCTCCAAGCGTGCACCCCCGCGACCCACAGCGTGGTTGCTTGCAGCCAATGCAGCAGCGGTGGTTTGTGGAAAAACACAATGCCATTGAGCCGAGGGGCCAGCCAGTCACCCGAGACCAGCATCCAGCGGCCCACATCGCCATAACGGCCTTCGTCGGGCAGGGCCAGGGGGCGCACGGCGGCCAGTGCCAGCAGCAGCAGCCACAGGGCGGCCAGGGTCAACCAGGATTTTCGGGTGTCGTTCATGGGGGCTGGGGCGTCCTGGGCGCAGGTCAGTGGTCGCGGCGGTAAGCCGTGCTGCCGCGGCTCAGTGAGAGGCGGTGTTGTTGGCGCAGCTCTGGCAGCATCGGGCCGCTCAAAACCTGAAACTCACGTTGGCGGGCCAGCGCGATGGGGTCTTGCTGGTCTTGGCTGAGCAGGCCGGGGTGACACATCAGCAGGGTGCCGGGGTGGCTGGCGGCCTCTTGCGCCCAAGTGCGCAGCTTGTGGGCATAGGCCTTGGCGTCGCCGTCAAAGTTGTAGATGCCGTTCAGGTGCGCCGAGTGCGACAAACCCGCCTGCTGGGCCAAGCGGGCCAGTGCATTGGCCCCCATGGCGCCAATGACCCAGGACTTGAGGTCACTGGCCAAAGGTTGAGAAATGCGCAGCCACGGCCGCTGGCCGCTGGGATAGCGGCGCAGCAGCACAGCGATCAGTGCATCTCGAATCACCGGGAACTGGTGGATGTGTTGGTGCCCGTCCACATGGTCTGGTGGCGCTTGCCAATGGGTTTCAAACAGATCCAATTGGCGCTCGATGCTGTGCAGCACTTGTTGCGGGTTCAGCCGGTGCAGGCGGGTGCGCAGCATCAACTGGGGCAAACTGCAGCCGTGGCCTGCAGCGATGGCGAAGGGGCTGGTCCAGTCCAAGTGCAAGCCCACGTCAAGCCGATGGCGCAGTGGTCGCAGCCAGGCCACATCGGTGGGCCAGCCCGGCGCCAGGCTCATGGCGCTGGTGGCGCTCAGGCGGGCTTGGTCCGCCAGCTGCGCAATGCCTTGCGACACGGCCGGGTTCATGCCGAAGTCGTCGGCGCAGATCACAAGGGTGGAGGTCATCAGGGTGCGGATTTTAAAGCGGCGTCACTGGGGCGCGCTTCAGGGCAGAGGCCGTGGATGCGCAGTCACCGGGGGGCTTTTTGCCAGTAGTCGGACTGGGCGTAATGCGATTTGAGGTAATCGATCCACAGCCTGACCCGCAGCGGCAGGTGCTTGCGCTGCGGGAACACCACATAAATTCCGTTCGGTGGCGCAGCAAAGTCTTCCAGCACCGCCACCAGTTGGCCAGCTCGGATTTCGGCTTCGACCTCCCAAGTGCTGCGCCAAGCGATGCCATAACCGGCCAGGCACCAGTCGTGCAGCACTTGGCCGTCAGAGCAGTCCAGGGGGCCGCCGGGGCGCAGGTGCGTGACTTCGCTGCCTTGTTCGGTGGGCAGTTGAAACGCCCAACCCCGGGTTTGAGAGGCATCGCTCGACAGCGTCAGGCAGGTGTGTTGAAGCAATTCGCCGGGGTGCTGTGGTGTGCCGCAGCGTGCCAAGTAGGCGGGGGTGGCCACGCACAAGCGGCGGTTGTCGGCCATGCGCACACTGACCAAGGACGAGTCGGGCATGTCGCCCACGCGCACCGCGCAGTCAAAGCCTTCGGCGGCCAAGTCCACCACCCGGTCGCTCAGGTTCAGGGAGATCGTCACGTCGGGATGCAGGGCGCGAAAGGGCGGCACCAGCGGCGCCACATGTCGCCGCCCGAAACCCGCTGGGGCAGTGATGCGCAAGTGGCCGCTGGCCTTGACGCCCCCTGCCGAGACACTGGCTTCGGCATTGGCCACGTCCGAGAGCAAGCGCTGGCAGTCTTCCAAAAAGGCGCTGCCCTCGTGGGTGAGGGTGATGCGCCGGGTGGTGCGCACCAGCAGTTTCACGCCCAAGTGCTCTTCAAGGGCATCGAGTCGTCGGCCAATGATGGCGGGGGCCACGCCTTCGGCCCGCGCAGCCGCAGTCAAGCTGCCTTTGGTGGCAACCGAGACAAAGGTGTCGAAGGCTTTGAGTTTGTCCATGTGGCCCGATTATGCTGGGGCTGCTTGCAAACTCAGGGCGCCGCTCCAACGCGCCAGCCCTTGGGCAGGCCCGCCTCGGGCGTCATGCCATACAGCGGCTCCCCGGGCAGGCCGGCTTGGAGCGGTGCGCGAGCGGCCATGAGCCGGTTCAAGTCGACCCCGGTGGACAGCCCCATGGCCTCGAACATGAAGACCAGGTCTTCGGTGACCACGTTGCCCGAAGCGCCCGGCGCATAAGGGCAGCCACCCAGGCCGCCGAGTGAGCTGTCGAAGGTGCGCACCCCAGCCTCGTAAGCGGCCAGGGCGTTGGCCAGACCCAGGCCTCGGGTGTTGTGCAGGTGGGCTGCGCCGGTGCGAGCGCCAATGCTGCTGAACAGGCGGGAGAACAAACGGCGTGTTTGTGCCGGGTTGCCCATGCCCGTGGTGTCAGACAGGCCGACTTCATCGGCCCCGGCCTCTGCCAGTTGCACCGCCAAGCGAACCACGTCGTCCTCAGGCACGTGGCCTTGCAAGGTGCAGCCAAAGGCCGTGGAGACCCCCGCCTCAACGCGCACGCCGGGGGCGATGTCGTCTCGCAGTCGCAAGACGGCACGCACTTCTTCGACCATGGCATCGGGCGTTTTGCGCACATTGGCCAGCGAATGGGCCGCGCTGGCCGAGACCGGCATCGTGAGTTTTTGGGCCCCAGCACGCAGGGCCGCTTGCGCGCCGCGCAGATTGGGCACCAGGGCCATGACCGTCACCCCGCGGTGTTGCAGGGCGTGGCGCACCACGTCGGCGGCATCGGCCATTTGGGGCAGCAGGTGGGCGGGTACAAAAGAGGCCACTTCGATCTCCCGCAGGCCTGCGGCCACCAGCGCGTCGATCCAGCGGCACTTGTCGGCGGTGGCCATGGTGGCCTTGACCGATTGCAAGCCGTCGCGCGGGCCCACTTCGCTGATGAGGATGTCTGGCTGTCTGGAGGAGGTCATGGCAGGCATTAGACAACAGCCGGCATCCACCATGCTGGGCTGTGTTGGCGTGAGTTGGCGCGGCGCGTGGCGCTTCACTTGTGCGAAAAAGTCATGGGTTTATGGATTTTTGGCTTGTTTATCTCGCTGTAAATCTAGAATACAGTGCAGTTCAAATGCCGCTGTCCGTGCACGGGCCGTCGGCATAACCCGATTTTTGACCCTTGTTCCAGAGGTATTCCATGACAGCACGCACCCCGATTCACCAGTTGCAAGTGGCCACGTCCTTGTACGACTTCATTGAGCAGCAAGTGCTGCCTGCCACGGGCGTGCCCAGCGCGAAGTTCTGGAAAGGTTTTTCCGACATCGTGACCGACCTGGCCCCCAAAAACATCGCTTTGCTGGCCGAGCGTGACCGCATCCAAACCGCGATGGACGAGTGGCACAGCGCCAACCCCGGCCCCATCACCGCAGGTGAGTCCAAGGCCGCTGCAGGCAAGGCCATGAAGGCCTACCGCAAATACCTGAGCCAAATCGGCTACTTGGTGCCCGAGCCCAAGAACGCGCAGGCCACCACCGCCAATGTGGACGCCGAGTTGGCCAAGCTGGCAGGCCCTCAGTTGGTGGTGCCGATCTTGAACGCCCGCTACGCCCTGAACGCTGCCAACGCCCGTTGGGGCTCTTTGTACGACGCGCTGTACGGCACCGACGCCATCAGCGAGGCCGACGGCTGCGAAAAAGGCACAGGCTACAACCCCAAGCGTGGCGCCAAAGTCATCGACTACTGCCGCAACGTGCTGGACCGCACCGCCCCCCTGAAGACCGGTTCGCACGTGGGCAGCAAGGCTTACGTTGTGAAAGCGGGCAAGCTGGTGGTGACCCTGGCCAACGGCAAAACCACCACGCTGGCCGACGCCAAGCAATTCGTGGGTTACACCGGCGCTGCAGCAGCGCCCGCTTCGGTGCTGTTTGTGCACAACGGCCTGCACCTTGATTTGCAAATCAACCCGGCCACCGCCATCGGCAAGACCGACGCTGCGGGTGTGTCCGACCTGATCGCCGAGTCCGCACTGTCCACCATCCTTGACCTCGAAGACTCGGTGGCCGCGGTGGACGCCGACGACAAAGTGCTGGCCTACGCCAATTGGCTGGGCATCTTGCAAGGCAGCCTGAGCGAAGAAGTGCAAAAGGGCGGCAAGTCCTTCACCCGCACCATGAACGGTGACCGCCACTACACCCAGCCCGCAGGCAAAGGCGAGGTGGTGCTGCACGGCCGTTCGCTCATGTTTGTGCGCAATGTGGGCCACTTGATGACCAACCCGGCCATCACCTGGACCGCCGCTGACGGCAGCACCCGCGAAATCCCAGAGGGCATCATGGACGCCATGGTCACCGTGACCTGCGCCTTGGTCGATCTGCAAAAGAAAAAATCACACCCCCTGCGCAACAGCCGCACCGGCAGCGTGTACATCGTCAAACCCAAAATGCACGGCCCCAAAGAAGTGGCCTTTGCCGACGAATTGTTTGGCCGTGTTGAAAAGGTGATCGGCATGAAGCCGTCCACTGTCAAGCTGGGCATCATGGACGAAGAGCGCCGCACCAGCGCCAACCTCAAAGCCTGTATTGCCGCCGCCAAGAGCCGCGTGGCCTTCATCAACACCGGTTTCTTGGACCGCACCGGCGACGAGATGCACACCTGCATGATGGCTGGCCCGGTCATGCGCAAGGGCGACATCAAAAACAGCGTCTGGCTGGCCGCTTATGAAAAAGCCAACGTGGTCACCGGTTTGCAGTGCGGCCTGCGTGGTCGCGCCCAGATTGGTAAAGGCATGTGGGCCATGCCCGACCTGATGGCCGACATGCTCAAGGCCAAAATTGGCCACCCCTTGGCCGGCGCCAACACCGCTTGGGTGCCCAGCCCCACGGCGGCCACGCTGCACGCCATGCATTACCACCAAGTGGACGTGCCTGCTTTGCAAAAGCAAATGGAAAAGGCTGTGGCCAAGCAAGACCCGAAACAACTGCGCGAAGACACGCTCAACGCTTTGCTGCAGTTCCCGGTGGTCGCCAAAGACGCGGCCAACTGGTCTGCCGAAGACAAGCAAAGCGAACTCGACAACAACGCGCAGGGCATCTTGGGCTACGTGGTGCGCTGGGTTGACGCTGGTGTGGGCTGCTCCAAAGTGCCCGACATCCATGGCGTGGGCCTGATGGAAGACCGCGCCACCTTGCGCATCAGCAGCCAGCACATGGCCAACTGGTTGCACCACGGCATCGTGACCGAAAAACAAGTCAAGCAAACCATGGAGCGCATGGCCGCGGTGGTCGATGGCCAAAACGCCGGTGACCCCACTTACACAAAAATGGCCGGCAATTTCGCCAAGTCGGCCGCCTACCAAGCCGCTTGCGACCTGGTCTTCAAAGGCAAAGCGCAGCCCAGCGGCTACACCGAGCCTTTGCTGCACGCTTGGCGCTTGAAGGTCAAAGCCGCGGCCTGATCGGCTGGCTCGTTCGGGTTCAGGGTTCAGCGCGCAATCGCGCACGGATTGCCGCTATCCTTGTCCCATGACCGCCACCCCCCGATCCCTTTCTGGCCTGCTGCCGTTTCTCAAACCCTACCGCTGGCAGCTGCTGCTGGCGGGGCTGTTTTTGCTGTTGGCGGCGGGGGCCACGCTGGCGTTTCCTTGGGTGCTCAAGCAGTTGGTTGACCAAGGCTTGAGCCAGCAGTCGTCTGCGCAGGCGCTGGCCTGGCATTTTGCAGAGCTGTTTGGCGTGGCGGCCGCCTTGGCCGTGTTTTCGGCCGCGCGTTACTACATGGTCAGTTGGCTGGGCGAGCACATCACCACCGATGTGCGCAACGCGGTCTATGCCCATGTGCTGCACCAAAGCCCCACTTTTTTTGAAACCACCCAGTCGGGCGAGGTGCTTTCGCGCCTGACCAACGACACCACCTTGGTGCAGACCGTGGTGGGCTCGTCGCTGTCGATGGGCTTGCGCAACTTGGTCATGGGGCTGGGGGCGGTGGCCATGCTGGTGTGGACCAACCCGATGCTGATGCTTCAAGTCATGGCCGTGCTGGTGTTGGTGGTCTTGCCCAGTGTGTTTTTGGGGCGGCGTGTGCGCAAGCTCTCGCGCGCCAGCCAAGACCGTGTGGCCGATGCCAGCGCGCTGGCCAGCGAAGTGCTCAATGCGATCCCGGTGGTGCAAAGCTACACGGCAGAAGACCGTGAAGCGCAGCGCTTCATCGACTCGACCACGCGGGCCTTGCTGACGGCGCTGCGCCGCATCCGGGCGCGGGCGTTCTTGGTGG